>NZ_CAZELG010000010.1:0-59676 GCF_964512825.1 Tenacibaculum halocynthiae
TTGCAAAATCAGGATTAATATACGATGAGACTTACAGAAATACTTTGGTTAAAAATTAAACAAAAATTAGTTGTTTTTTACCACAGTTCTTTGTTAGCACCTGTTATTTTTTTAGTAATATTCTATAATTCTTTCTTTTCTTGTCAATTCACTTTCTGACTTTATCCAATTTTGATTCAAGTCTAATTCATACGTAAAACTCTTACTTTCTATCAATTTACCGTTATAATACTTTTCCATTTTGATTAGGTTTCCCAAGTTATTATGATAGAAAATTTCTTTTGATTCTGATGGCGGAAATGAATATTTCGTAGTCCGAACTTTTTTGCTTTCTTGAGGAACAATTTTTAATTCAGTTATTTTCTCTGGCGAATTACTTTTAAAAAATTCCTTTGTCAGAGTTATGTTTTTATTAGGATATTCATATTCCCAATTTCTAAATCCATTTGTTTCCACATATCCAAATTTCTTTTCAATGGTTTTTCCTAAACTATCAAGTTTAAATTCTGTAACTGTTTGAATTTTATTTAAATAAGATTCTTCTTTTTTTTCAAGTCCGAGATTATTGTATGAATATTTACTCGAAAAAGTAGAATCTCCGTCTGTAATAATTTGTTCTCTTATCAATCTATTCTTTTCATCATATTTATAATGTCTAACAATAGAGGATAAATTCGGTTCAAAATGTGTTTCTTCTTTTTCAATTGCTCCATTTTCTTTATAGAATTCCCATACTCTTGATTTTAAAGTATCATTTTCAAAAGTTCTTGTCTCGACACTTTTTACTTTTCCAAATAATTTGTTTTCAATAAATTCCGCTTTCTTATTTTCCGATTTTTCATTACAAGAATGAAACAACCCAAATAAAAGCAGAAATATTATTAAAGTGCTCGATTTCATATTTGTGCTAACGTTTACTGTATGATTAGTGGTGTTTAAAATCACTAAGTTTTCAATAAATACCCTAACTTTGTTAAAAGTAAAGACCTTTGATTTTGGCAATTAGTAGCCATTAATTATACAGATTGTTAGGCACTGGCGTTATTTCTTTTCTAATATCTCTAATCTTTTTTGTAAATCCAGAAGTTTTTTATTTAAAGATTTCAATTCAGTAATTTCTTGTTCTTGTTTTATTAATTTCGAATTTTGTTTATTAATTTTCTTTTCCTGAGAAATTGTATAAAGAGTCAATTCTTCAATCTTTTGTAATAATTTAGAGTCCATTTCTCCAAGAAAAATTCCATTTTCAGCTACTTCTTTAGCACTTGGAATATCTTTTAAATGCCCTGTTTCGTTAATGTGGTTTTCAACTTCTTTAAGTGTTGGTAATTTATAATCATCGTAGAAAACAAAATCAGACCACCCAGTTTCGACTTTTATTTCTTTTGCTCTTATTTCTCCATTAACCGCAAGTTTCCAATTGCTAGGATCTGTTGTTCCAATACCTACATTTCCATTAGATTTAATAACCATTTTTTCAGAACCAGATGTTCCATTATACCCAGTATAAAAGCGATGATTTCCTTGACTAATATAGTCTAAATCACCATTACTGATTCCGAAACCAAAATAATTATTCTCTCCACCAGACCATAATGTAATTTTATTTGGATATGTAGATGGGTCTGAATAATTTGATCCGAAATCAAGTTTGCTTTTAGGGTTTTCAGTCCCAATACCTAAGTTACCTGAATTTAAATCAATTCTCATAAATTCGATTATTTTATTATCTTTTAGCTCGTTTCCTACTTTTCCGAAACCTATAAAACGATTAGATTGGTTTGGTCCAAAAATCATTGTACCGAATTTACCCGAAGTGTATTGCAATTTCATGCCATAGGCTACTGAACCAGATTTATAAACGTAATAACCCGAATTAAGGTATTCAGGTGCAGTACTATATTGATTATTTAAATTAACATTACCTCTAACATCTAAAGTAGTAGAGGGGGTTGTTGTTCCAATACCAACATTTCCATTTGAAGGAAAAGTGTTTTGAGCTTTTATTCCAAAACTCAATCCAATTAATGAGATTAATAATAATTTACTTTTCATATTTTTTTAAATTTTATAGTTTGTTATTTTAGCTTGTGCCTAACGTTTACTGTATGGTTAGTGGCATGTTAAAATAACCAAACTTTCAGTTAATCACTAATTTTGTTAAAAAGGAAACACTTTTGATTTTATCAATTGATAGCCATTAATTATACAGATTGTTAGGCACTGGTTTTATTTCTTTTCTAACTTCTCTAATCTTTTTTGTAATTCAAGAAGTATTTTATTTTGCAATTTTAATTCTTCAATTTCTTTTTGTTGTTGGATTGTATAAAGTGTTAATTCCTCAATTTTTTGTAATAATTTCGAGTCCATTTTCCCTAAAAATATTCCGTTCTTTTCCACGTCTTTAGCACTTGGAATATCTTTTAAATGACCTTTTTCTTTGATGTGTTTTTCTACTTCTTTAAGTGTTGGTAATTTATAATCATCATAAAACACAAAATCAGACCAACCGGTTTCTACTTTAATTTCTTTTGCTCTTATGTTTCCATTAACAGCTAATTTCCAGATTCCAGGAGTTGTAGTACCAATACCAATATTTCGTGTAGAAAAATTAGTATATATAGCGATGTGATTTGTGTTTTGTGTATTCAGGGGTAAATTTCCTCCACTATATCCAGCGCTTATACCAAATCCGTCAGATAGATTAACTAAATCTGCATATGAACCTCCTCCTGTTGATAATTTTCTTCCAATTCTAATTCCAGTCATTAAGTCTGAAGTTTCATTAGAATGAAATCGACTAATATATTTATTGTCACTATATACAGAGAGTTTCATATCTGGATTTGTTGTTCCAATTCCAACAGATCCCTGATGATTAATCGTCAAACGATATTGATTTGTACCATCTCTTTGGTAAACCCCAAATTTACCTGAAGTCCCAAAATGTCCAATACTCCATATTCTGTTGCCGATAGTAGCATTTGTACTTTCAAAGTCCATCCATGTTCCGTTAGTACTGGTAAATCTCATTAACTGATTGCTAGGTGAGCTAATATGTAATTTAAAAATAGGATTTGTTATTCCTATTCCAACTTTATCTCCTGTATCACTAACTTGTCCCATAATTAAATTGCTTATCCCAATCAATGCAATTAATAAAATTCTTTTTCTCATTATAATTTTGATTTATAGTTATTTATGTTAAATTTTTGTGCTTGTGCCTAACGGTCTGGGCTATGATTTCGTTGTGGAATCATCCGCGGAATTATTCCGCTTAGAAATCAGCTTTTGATTAATACTTTTATTTTGGTGTGGCACAAAACCACAATGAATTATAGCCATTGTTAGCCACTGTAATATTATATTTTTTTAAACTTTTTTCCATTCCACTTATAAAAATTGGTCGAAATAGAATGATTACCAGTTTCATAACTTTCTTTGACAGTTCCTTTCAGTTTTTCAATTGCTTCTTTGTCATTTGAACCTGTAATGAAAACTAAATCACGATTTGGAATTGCGATTACAATTTCTCCGTTCACATCAAAGTTCTCTTTAGTCCAAATGTCAGTCATTAACAATAAACTAACTTCATAATCTCCACCTGCAATCAGTCCGAAATTTCCATTCTCTCCAATTTTCTCAATTTTCGGTAATACATTGTTTAGGTTATTAACTGAAAATTCCAAAAGAGTGTCTTTTGAAATTTCAAGTTTTTCAAACTCCTTTTGGTTGAAATAATGGATGCTTTCTTCTCTGTCCTCTGCGTAAACTATAATCAAGTCCTCATTATAAGGTTCCCAAATTAATTCTGGTACTTTATAGTCCGCAACAGAATTCCCAAGCGTTTTCAATTGTTCAAAATAGTCACTTGGTTTAATAATTGGAACAATTCTATCGACGTTTATTTCTTTGCTTTTGTTATAAATATCTCCAGAAGCATTGGAATATCTTTCAATGACTTCATCAATTTCTTTTGGATCAAGTTTGTATTCTCGATATGAGTTGTCCAAATAATGAGTTACTTCGCCATCCTCACCATAAGTTGCTTTTAGAACTAACGGTTCAATTATTTCGTAGTTTACGTTAGGATACTTATTTTCCATAATCTTTATGTACTTCTTTGTGTATTGACTTTCTGTCAAAACTTTTGGCTGTGAAGAACATCCTGTTATGAATAATCCAAGTATGATGTGAAGTAGTTTTTTCATTATTGTGGCTAACGTATTTGTGTATGGTTAGTTGCGTAATTTTAACGTAAAAGTAATTAAAATAGATGAAATTAATTGTCTGCGAGATTTGTCCGAAGGAGCAAATCCGTAAGCAATTAATTATACATTTCTTAAGTTTACAAAGTAGTAAATTTAAGATTTTTAGGAATGTCAGAATTGATTAATTTTAATTCAGTTGGTGACGAAAATTCAATTGTATTTATAATCTGATTAGTCCATTTTTTTTCTAATTCATTTTCGACATTAAAAGCAATAATACTTAAAGGAATTACTATTAAAATGCTTAGAGTTATAATTTTAATAGTCAAAGTTTTTTTCTTTGTTAAATAATGAGCTAAAAAACCTAATGAAATTCCAATAATTGTCAAACCAACTGTAAAAGCTATGTTTTTATCTTTTAATATTTCAGTAATGTTTCCAAATAATATGGCAGGAGCGATAATAAAAAGTAATTTCCAAATATTTGTTTTTTTTTCTTTGTTCAAAGTTTATTTTTTAATTGTAGCTAACGGTCTTGTGTATGAAACGTAGCGTATAAAAAGACACTAACTTTTCGGATAAACACAGAGCCGAATTTTTATATTTTGTTTTTAATTTTTCTCTTTTTAAAAGCCAAATTAAAAATTTAGCGGGCTTCATAAATATACACAAACCTTTCGGTTTAGCCTTTATTAGCTATGTTTTATATACCGTGTTACCTGCAGTTATTTTATGAACTGTTTTAATTTTTCAATTTCAGGTTTAAATTCAATCTCTTTTTCAATTTGAGACATCAATTTGCGTGCTTGTGTTAAAGGGTGGTTTTCAAAATCTAAATCATAAATAGGGTCTTCAGATTTATTCATCAAAGTTCCACCACTATAATTACTATCATATGGATCAGAAAACCAGTTTTTATATCCATTCTCTCCAATATCTATTTTTCCCTCTTGCATTAATTTGTCAGCTATAATAGAATCTCTTATTCCAGTCATTCCTATTTCAGGTGCTTGTATTTTTATAACATAACTACAGTTTTTAAAAGGAATTGTTAATGAAGCTAAGTAAACCATACCAGAAGGCTCTTGAGGTATTTTAAATATTGTTTTGATAGCTTGATGTTTTATATCAGAATAGTCAACTTGAATTAATCCTCCATTTGCTTGAGAAATCTGACCTCTGTAAAAAGCTCTAACTACGTCAATCTCTTTTAATGAAGGTAAGTCAGGTTTTAAGTCAAAATAATTTAAGGATAAAGCGATTGTTTGTTCAGCGTTAATCCATTGAATTATACTTTTGTCTGCTTTTTGTTTTTTCCACCCAAAATCAGGAATTACAATTGAATTTATATTTGATTTTGTTCGGTTGAAAAAGTTTATCATTTGTGAGTTAGTTTTTATTGCTGGTAACTCGTTATATAGAGAACAAAGTTCTCGTTTATTGGATTATAGTTCCGGATAAAAGGAACTTTAGGTAAATATATAAAGAATTGCAGAAATTACTTAGGTAACCTGTAAACCTTTATTTTTGATAAATATATAACCTAAAAAAATAGATATAGCAATTGAGTGTTCTAACAATTCTTAACAATACCAAAAACATAAGAAATATTATTACTATTTACAATCATATTTGTGTTATAGCTCGCTCATAGGAAACTAGAAAATCAAACCGTATCTAGAGAAATCATTACTCAATTATACTATATATATTGTTGAAGAATGCAGATAGAATTTATTATTTCGCTTAAAAAAAACTCAATGTTAATTAATAAAAAGAGTTATCTTCTCTTAAAACTTTTAGAAAATGAAAACCATAGATTTCGAAGCCTTCATTATAATAGAATTTATGAGATTTTCTATTTCCTGTATAGGTATTTAATTCCATTGCTTCACATCCTTTTGATTTAGTGTATTCATAAATCCAATTAAAAAATTGCTTACCAATGTTTTTCCCACGATATGTTTCATCTATAACAACATGGTCAGGTTCAACACTTTTACCAATATAATGCCTTGTACTATACCAAAGCCCGCAAATGCCTATTAATTTATCATTTTCAAAAGCACCTACACATTCGTAGTTTGAATAGGTAGTCATTTCTTCAACACGTAATTTTAAAATATCACTAGGAGTAGTAGTGTTTACAACTGTTAATAAAGGTATGATTTTAAAAATACGTTCTTTATCAATAGGTTTAAATATTAAATTCATCAATAAATAGTTAAATATTAAATGCTTCTTATTTTTTAGATTAGATAAGAATTTTTTTATACTAAATTTGTGTAAAATTAAGGGATAAAATTATAAAAATGGATACTGTAATTAAAAAAATTAAGACGGAAGACACTTATTTGATAAGAAAAGAAGTTTTAAGAAAAGGAATTGACTTACCGTATAAGTTTGTGGGTGATTTTGATGATGAAACATACCATTTAGGAGCTTTTTTTAATGATAAGCAAGTAGGTATTGTAACATTGATGAAAAGTGAAAATAATAACTTTGTAGATAATCAATATCAATTAAGAGGAATGGCAACTTTAACAGAAGTAAGAGGAAAAGGAATTGGTAAACAAATTGTAAATGAAGCACTATTCTTATTAAGGAATGATGGAGTTACTACTTTATGGTGTAATGCACGAGAAGAAGCTTCTTCTTTTTATAAAGGATTGGGTTTTAATATAGTAGGAGAGTCCTTTATTGTAGAAAAAGTAGGTGTACATTATGTAATGACTATTGACTTATAAAGCTATTCTTTATTTCTTAATTTTTTAATACCGTCAAATAGAAACCAACTTGCAAAAAGGGCTCTTACAACCAGAAAAATTAATTTATTCTCGGTATGGAAGTTAAGTAATACTCTATAGGAGCTTTTTTCTTGTAAAACACTATTAATTGTACCAACAATTATAAATACACCAATTACGATATATAGGTAAGGAAGAATTTTTTTCATTTATTTAGAGGTAGGTATTTTTATAATATATTCTTTTCTACTTTTGTTATTTAATTTCGTTTCTCTAAGCCAAGGATTTACTATTTTTAAATCTTTATAGGTAATTCCATAATTTTTAGCAAAGCTTGCAATGTTAGTAATGGCAGTGTCAACTTTAACTTCATAGGTTGAAGGAAATGTATATAGATCTTCTTGATCAAAAACAAATCCATATTTTTTAGGGTTTGATAAAACTTCTTTTAAAGCCAATATTCTGAAAATATACCTTCCTGTTTCGGTATTTAATAATAAATCGTAATAATCAGTTACTTGTTGTTGCTTTAAACGTTGAGAAATTCTTCCATTCCCAGCATTATAAGCTGCAGCAGCAAGTGTCCAAGAGCCAAATTTTCTTTTAGCTTTTTTTAAGTAAGCAGCAGCAACTCTAGTTGATTTTTCTAAATTATAACGTTCATCAACATTTCTATTAACTTCTAATCCAAATTCACGACCAGTTGATGGTAAAAAATGCCAATAACCAGCAGCCCCTTTTGATGACGGTATATTTATTAAAGCACTTTCTGCTACGCATAAGTATTTAAAATCATCAGGTAAGTCATATTTCTTTAATAAAGGTTCAATGATAGGAAAAAACTTATGAGCACGTTTTATAAGTAATAAACCGTTTGATTGCCAATAGGTATTCACCAATAACTCACGATCCATTCTTTCTTTAATATCGTTTCTATCTAAAGGAACTTGTTCTCCAGCTAACTCCATTCTTTCAGGAACTTTAATAGCTTTTATCTCATAGCTTTCAGCAACGTTTTTTATAACTGGCTCTTTATCTTTACTAATAGTATTCATTAGTAAAAGAGCTAAAGTAATGATGGTTATTGTAGGTAAAAATCGTACTAGCTTATTCATTTTCTTTTCTTTTAACTGTTCCTTTTACTAAGTTAGCAAAAAACATTCCCTTTCTAAAATTTTTGATATAGTTTTTGCTTTATTTAATATCATAATGTGCGTACCATTCTTTACAATAATTGAGTTTTTAATGTTTTTGATAGGGAAAATCTCATCTTTATCGCCATGAATGTGCACAATGTCAGTTAGTTGATTTTGTTGTTCCCAGTGTAGTACATTATATATAGCCCAGTGTAAATAATCTTCATGCCTTATTGATAAATAAACTTTATATAACTCAGCTCTCTTTTTTAAGTAGTCATTAAAGAAGTATTGTTCATATTTTTCAATATTGGAAATTATCTTGGTAGGAAATAATTTATAAGCTTTAGTTACTTGAGCAAGTTTTAAACGTTTAGGTAGCTCTTCATTACTTTTAATACTTGAAATAATAATAACTTTTTTATGTTGAATATGTTTACTCATCTCTTGTACCATAATTCCACCAAATGAAACCCCTATCAAAATAGGGGTTTCATGTTTAATAGTAGCACACATACGTTTAGAGTAATCTTGTATGCTTTCATCAACAGATGTTGGTAGTATCCATTCTAAAAAATGAAGTTGAAATTTATCTTCAGGTAAAGAAATGTGTTCAAATATTTTGGTATTAGCTGCTAAACCAGGAACAAAATAAATATGCTGTTTTTGCATTATTCATAGAATTTTTTCTCTAATAATAAACCTTCAATGTATTCATGGATGTCGATTAATTCATCAGGAATATCATTCCATAAACGGATTTTAATTTGTTTATTTTCATAAGTAATAAAAGTACTTGCTAAATCCATTACTCTTGGGTTGTCATAAACATCATTAAAACTTTCAAAACTCTTTTTTGATAGTTTTTCTTTCAATGTTTTAAATTCTTTTTCTGTAAGCTTAAACTTATGTATTCCTTTTACAGTAACCGATTTAATTCCATTGTACAAAGCATTACCATCTTTATCTATAGAAAAATCAAATTCAGGGCAATCTCCAAAACAGGCTGTTTTTCGAAGGCTTATTAAGGTGTTTTTTTCTTTTTCTATTAAGTTATTCAAGGTTTTAGTAGAGTTCTTAGCTATAAATCTAAACTCACCAGTTTCTTGTAAGCGTTTAATCCAAATATCTTGTTGGTCATTAGGAACAGTAATAATTCCTATTGCGGTAGTTTTAGTATCATAAGCAGTTTTACTCCAAGTTAAACCACTGTTTTTTACTAAGCTTTTAACATCATTGCTGCTTTTACTATTTTTAAGAACAACAATTAGCTCGTTATTATTAGTTTCCGTAACTGTTATTTTTTTAGTTTTTTTAGTTTCTACATTTTCTGTAGCTTCTTTAATTTCTTCTTTAGCAGGAACTGTTTTTTTGGGAGAACTACAATTTAAGATTAATAAAAAAATTGAGGATAAAAGGTACTTCATAATATGATTTTGTTAGATTGAAATAATTGTACACTAAAAGTACATTATTTCAATCTAACAAAAAGTGTAAATTGAATTTTTTATCAGTTAATGGAACTATAAAATAGAAAAGAGCTTTGAATTATTGTTTTAAACTAACAAAATTCAAAACGAACAATACCATCTTCATCAATTTTAGTTAAGGTAACTTTATGAAGGGTGTTAACTAACTCTGGATTCCAAGGTGTTTTTACTTTTACATAGTTTTCAGTAAAACCATGTATATACCCTTCTTTATTTTCACTTTCAAATAAAACAGTTAACGTATTATTGATTTGACTTTCGTAAAAAGCTCTTCGTTTTTTAACAGATAAACCACGTAACATTTTACTACGTTTTGCACGAATGTTTTTAGGTACCACACCATCCATTTCAACTGCTTCTGTATTTGGTCTTTCAGAATATGTAAAAACATGTAAATAAGAAATATTCATTTCACTTAAATAGTTGTAAGTTTCCAAGAATAATTCATCTGTTTCACCAGGGAAACCAACAATAACATCAACACCAATACAAGCGTTTGGCATTACTTCTTTAATTTTTGTAACTCTGTTGGTGTATATTTTTCTCATATAACGACGCTTCATTTTTTTTAATAAAGTATCGCTACCAGATTGTAATGGGATATGAAAATGAGGAACAAACGTATTTGATTTTGAAACAAAATCGATAGTTTCATCTTTTAATAAGTTTGGCTCAATAGAAGAAATACGTAAACGATGGATACCTTCTACTTTATCTAAAGCTTGTACTAGCTCTAAAAAGGTATGTTCGTGTTTTTTATTCCCAAATTCCCCTTTACCATAATCACCAATATTTACACCAGTAAGTACAATTTCTTTAATTCCTTTTTCAGAAATTTCTTTGGCGTTTTTCAAAACATTTTCTAAAGTATCACTTCTAGATATTCCACGGGCTAACGGAATAGTACAATAAGTACATTTATAATCACAACCGTCTTGAACTTTTAAAAAAGCACGGGTTCTATCTCCAATAGAATAAGAACCTACATAAAAATCAGCTTCTTCAATTTCACACGAATGAACTTCACCTATATCATTTTTTGTTAAATCATTAATATAGCTGGTAACATTAAATTTTTCGGTAGCACCTAATACTAAATCTACTCCATCAACATTAGCTAACTCTTCAGGTTTTAATTGCGCATAGCAACCAACACCTATAACAAAAGCTTCTTCATTTTGTTTTAAGGCAGATTTCACTACTGATTTAAATCGTTTATCAGCATTATCAGTTACTGAACATGTATTGATAACATATACATCTGCTTTTTCTTCAAACTCAACACGGTTAAAGCCTTCGTTTACAAAGTTTCTAGCAATTGTAGAAGTTTCTGAGAAATTTAATTTACATCCTAATGTGTAAAAAGCTACTTTTTTATCTGCGTTCATTCTTCTTTCTATCCTTAATAAAAAACAAAAAACTTGTATAAGTCTTTAATTTTTTGGAAGTTCGTATGATTGTATTACTTATTCTGTCTGAGACAGATTTTAAACTGCAAAAGTACTTAATTTATGATAATTTTTGAAACGGAAAGATTACTCGTTAGAAAACTTGTTTTAAGAGATTTAAATCCTTTTTATGAGTTAGAAAGTAATCCATTGGTTTTGCAATACGCAACAGGGGAAGTAAAAACACTAACTGAATGTGAAAAAGAACTAAAAGAGTTGATTGTTAAATATGATCAACCTAATAATGATTTTTGGATTTATGCTATTGAAAGAAAAGCAGACAATGAGTTTATAGGTACTGTTGCTTTGGTTAAAGATGGAGAAGATGATGAAATTGGGTATCGTTTTTTAGAAAAGTATTGGGGAAAAGGATTTGCTAGTGAAATTTGTGCAAGTTTAATTACCTACTGTAGGGCATTTGGAATGAAAAAATTAGTGGGCTATGTAGTTGATGATAATATTGCATCTGCTAAAATTATAGAACGCCATAATTTTAAAATTGTTAAGAAATTTGTTAGTGAAGATATTGGCTTACCAGAAACTAAATATGAACTTTATTTATGATTGAAGATACACTTAAACCGCCTTATTATGCAGTGATTTTTACCACTCAATTATCTGAAACCATTGAAGGGTATTATGAAATGGCAGAAAAAATGGATGAGTTAGCTAAAAAGCAAGATGGATATTTAGGAGTTGAGTCGGCAAGAAGTGATGTTGGAATTACTGTTTCTTACTGGAAAAATTTAGAAGCAATTACTAATTGGAAAAATAATATTGAACATACCGAAGCAAGAGATATAGGAAGAGATAAATGGTATAAAAAATATCAATTGCGTATTTGTAAAGTAGAACGTGAGTATGGATTTGAAAAAAAATAAATAAATGTACGCAACAATTTCATCTATTTTAAAAAAGTTTTTAAAGGAAAGTACTATATTTAAGTATGGCTTTAACTTGTCGCCAATGTATAGGAGGTCTACTGGTAGAATAACAAGTGTTTCTGATGACTTATTTATGGTTAAGGTAAAAATTCCTATTAGTTATAAAAATAAAAATTATGTAGGTTCAATATTTGGAGGTAGCTTGTTTTCTGCTACCGATCCTGTTTTTATGATTCAGTTGATGCATATTTTAGGAAATGACTATGTTGTTTGGGATAAAAATGCGACGATTAATTTTAAAAGACCAGTAAAGGAAAATGGATATGTTGACTTTATTTTTACCAAAGAAGAGATAGAGAATATAAAAGAACGTGTTACAAAAGAAAATGAAATAGATTTAGTAAAAAAGATACAAGTTTTAAATAAAGAAGGTTCTACTGTTTTTGTAGAAGTATCTAAAACCATATACATTGCAAACAAAAAGTATTATAAAAATAAAAGAAAAAATAAATAGTCTTTTATTAATTTTCACAATTGTATTAATACTAGTTTCATGTAAAAATGAGAAAAGTAATTTTACTGAAACACAAGTGTTTCGTTATAATGAGCATTCTAATATCACATCATTAGATCCTGCTTTTGCAAAAGATCAGCGAAATATTTGGGCTGTTAATCAGTTGTTTAATGGATTAGTACAGTTAGATGATAGCTTACATATACAACCAGATATAGCTAAAAGTTGGACTATTTCTAATGATGGAAAAAAATATAAATTTACTTTAAGAAAGGATGTTTTTTTTCATCCGCATACACTGTTTGGAGAAGAAAAAACAAGAAGTGTAAATGCTGTTGATTTTGAATATTCATTTAACAGATTGTTAGATAAAAATGTAAGTTCACCTGGAGGTTGGGTATTACAAAATGTAGATAGTTTTAAAGCAGTAAACGATTCAACTTTCTATATCAATTTAAAACAACCATTTCCGCCATTTTTAGGTTTATTAGCAATGAAGTACTGTTCAGTGGTTTCTAAAGAAGCTATAGAATATTTTGGAGATACATTTAGAGCAAATCCAATTGGTACGGGTCCGTTTCAGTTTAAATTATGGGTTGAGAATACGAAATTAGTATTACGTAAAAATCCGTTATATTTTGAAAAAGATTCTAAAGGAGTTCAATTACCCTATTTAGAAGCTGTTGCTGTTACTTTTCTTCCTGATAAGCAAAGTGAGTTTTTACAATTTATTCAAGGTAATTTAGATTTTATGAAAAGTTTAGATGCTTCTTACAAAGATGATATTTTAACTACAAATGGTACTTTGAAAGACAAGTATGTTGATGAAATTCAGATGCAAACTGGGCCTTATTTAAATACAGAATATTTGGGTATTTATTTAGAAGGTGAAAAAAGTTTGCCAACTCAATCTAAATATATTCGACAAGCAATTAATTATGGATTTGATCGTGAAAAGATGATTAAATTTTTACGCAATGGTATTGGGATTCCAGCTTTAAATGGATTTATTCCAAAAGGATTACCGTCGTTTAATAACCAAACGGGATATTCTTACAATCCTTTAAAAGCTAAAAAATTAGTAGAGCAATATATCGAAGAAACAGGAAACAAAACACCTGAGATAACGATAATTACTAATAGTAATTATTTAGATCTGTGTGAATTTATTCAAAGAGAGCTACAAAAAATAGGATTACAAACTAAGGTTGATGTAATTCCTCCATCTACATTACGTCAAGGTAAAGCAAGTGGTAAGTTACCTGTTTTTAGAGCTAGTTGGATTGCAGATTATCCAGATGCTGAAAATTACGTGTCATTGTTTTATAGTAAAAACTTTACGCCAAACGGACCTAATTACACTCATTTTAAAAATGAATACTTTGACTTTTTATATGAACTATCTATTAAAGAAGTAAATAATAAAAAGCGATATACCTTATATCAAAAAATGGATAGTATTATTATTAATGAAGCTCCCGTTGTTCCTTTGTATTATGATGAAGTAATTAGATTTAGCCAAAAAAACATACAAGGATTAGGTATTAACCCCATTGATTTATTAAATCTGAAACGTGTTAAAAAAACGAAGAAATAATATTTTTTACATATTGTCTAGCTTACTTTAACCATCCTTTATGTATTGAAGAACTTGAAAACCATAGTGCAAATACTCCAAGTAGAATTACTAGTATTGGCATTGTAACAGTTTGTATTATTCCATATACTTCTATAGATTTTGTAAATAGTACATTGTGTACCATTTGTGGTATTATTGCACATAATGAAATAAGAAAGGCAGGTTTTGCGAACTTCTTTTTTAATAGTAAAGCAATAGATCCAATAAAACCAAAGAATACAGCTATTGCAAAAACAAAAGTTGTCCAAGTAGGGTAACTGCTATAAAGTTCTTGTTGTTCTATTGGTAAGAGAGCTAAGGCTTCTTCAGAGATAAAAGTATGTGCAAAAAAAGAAAAAACTCCCATGACATTCCATAAAAGTAAAAAAAGAGCAAGTCCCCAGAACCATTTTGGTATTGTTATTTTTTTCATAATTTTTGTATGAAATTGAGATTGATAAAAAATGAACTTATTTAGTTGAATTATAGTTTTTTGTGAAGTTAGTAAATAAATAAGAAAACACAAAAAAGTGATCTAAGATTACTGGAAGTATAATAATCAATTGAATATTCTTCTGTGTTTTCTTAATTTAATAATTATTTACAACAAGTTTTAAAGCTCAGGAATGGATACATTATATGTTTTAAATAGTTATTCTTTTTAGGATAGTTATTATTTATTTCCTCAATAACACCTACCTCTTTAACTGTTCCAATTCTATTGTAGTATGTGCCTAATAATAGATCCCAAAAAGGGAAAGTATTACCAAAGTTTTTAGCCTCTTTTATTTTTTTACTATGATGAAAATGATGAATGTGTGGGGTAACTATTACATAATCCCAAAAACTTTTTTGAGTATAAATATTAGCATGAGAAATATAGGCTACTATTATATGAGTAATACCTACTAAATAAATTACTTCTTTGTTAAATCCTAATAACAAAAGAGGGAGCATTTTAAATATAACGTTTAAAAACATATTGATGGGGTGTACCCAGTTAGTTTTAAACCAATTTAGTTTTGTTGGTATATGATGTATAGAGTGAATTTTCCATAAAAAGACACTTAAATATGAATTTTTAGTTCCTTTATGACTAATTCTATGATATAAATAAGGAAGGAGTTCTCCTATTAGATTAGCTATAATATATGTAATTATAAGGGGGGGTGTGTCCCATAAATTTAGAGAATAAAAAAATATTTCTTGTAAGATTAGTACAATATACAATGTCATCATTTTTCCTAAAGCATCAAATAAAGCTGCTGAAAAAATAAAATGTTTAAGGTCTATCCAGATAGATTTTTTTGTAGGATTCCATTCTTTTTTTAAAGGGATTATTCTTTCCAAAAATAGAATATAAATTAAAGTGAAAAGGAAAATACTATAGGATGAAAGTTCAAAATTCCAATTATTTTTTATGGTTAAAAAACCAAAAATACTTGTTGATGTTAAAAGTAAAGGTACTGCTAAAAGTGATAGTGTTTTGTGCATCGTTTTTGTTTTATTTTGTAGACGTTAAGAGGGAACAAAAAGATGCAAGAATGTGTTTTTTAAATTATTTAAAACCAGATTCTCTAAAAGTAATATTTATTCTACCGTTTTTATAGACTGGGTTTTTAGGTAAACTATGGGTGTACCTTTCTTGCGAGTAATCTTTCATTACCAACAAACTTCCATTAGCTAAATCTAAAGAGTAAACTTCTTCTGTATCGTTTTTCTTAAAACTAAATTGACGAGTTTCACCTAAACTAATGGAAGGTAAAATAGTTTTATAACCTGAGGTTTGTTGGTCAAAATGATAAGGAGCAAAATAATTTCCATTAGGGTAAAATAAACACATGGCAAGTTCAAATTGATTTCCTGTGAATTTTTCTACACGTTCTTTAAGTGTAGCCATTAAACCAGACCATAAAAATGCTTTTCCGTGAATACTTTCCGGATGATTATTAAGCTGTATTAATCTTTCAGTAGCAAATAATATTTTAAAACTATCGGTCACTAATTCTTTATCGCCTACTGTAACAACTAATTGGTTTTTGTGTAAATTATATTCATTTATTAAAATTTCATAAAGAGTATCAGCTTCATTTTGTGTTAAAAAATCTGGGGTGTATTCAACTAAACAATCTAAAGGGAGTTTCATATTAATTTATTTTTTATGAAAATTTTCTTATTCTAATTTACATTTTAATTCTATGTCAGGTTCAATTTGATAAGTGAAAATAATAGCATTATTTAGAAAAGGTTGTTCTAAGGTCATTTCTAATGGCAATGTTAAAGAAGATTCATTTCTGTTTAGCCAAATATCATTATAAACATGTACTTGAGTATCTAATAACATACTTTTATATGCACTCATGTTTAAAGAAGTAAAATCTATTTTTTTATCGGGTAATTGTATAGGTGTATGCTGTTTTCCTTTATGTGAAGCTATAACTTGTCTTACATCTAAAATATTTCCCATTTTATGTTCAGATAAATCTGAATTTGCTTTAGTGTTATTTGATAAGCTCATATTTATGAGTACATTTTCAGGAATTAATGTAACATTTTTATTGAATTGAGGAAGCAAATTGTAAAGAATGGGTACGTATGATTCTCTGTATAATAAAGCATCTAAGGTTTCGCTAAAAAGAATATGGAATTTATTAGCTTCTGGAACTTTAAATGTTACTGCATCAGCCAAATAGAATTCTTGAACATAGTCAGTTAAATCTAATGATTTAATTAGTTTTTTAGCAGAATCAATTGAAGCTTTATTTATTTCTAATAAGGTAAATTGTATTTCTTCTGGAGTAAAAAGAGGTGCTATTAGGCTAATAAATGGAGCGTATGGGCCACAACCTGCATAAAAAAAATGGATAGTTTCTTTTGGATGTTTTTTTTGCTTTTCTTTAATTGCTAATACTACAGCTTTTAAAAATTTTACAGTTCTTTTATAGTCCAATAAACACTGAGCAGCATGGTTTAAACCTAAAGCTTTTCCTTTTGCAGAAGGAACTGCAGCTAAATGTTCAATTTTATTGTCAAAACCTGTTATTTCTGTAAGTTTTTGAAAATGAAGATGGATGTCATTTAGTTCTTTTTCAACTTCCTTTTGATTAAGAGGTGATTCTAATAAAGTTAGCGTTGATTTTTTTAGGCTATTAATTATTTCTTTGTTGCTCATTTTAAGTTGTTAGGTTTAGTAGTTAAAGAAGCTGAGTTTTGTAGGTGTGTAATTTTTAGGTTTTGGTATATTTAATACTATGGAAATCAAGAAAATTAAGTATTGTTTCTACATGTGCTCCCCAACCAACATTAAGAAATTGGTTTTCCTCAATATCTTTATTTCCTTTTTTTATTTTAGGAGAAAATCCAAGAGGTAAATGTCTTGTTTGTGATTGTATTGCCCATATGTTTCCATCAGTATCAAAAATTGGCCCACCACTTTGACCTCTTAAGCCTGGGGTAGAAGTCTCTATATATTTGATGTCAAATTTATTACCTAAAGATTTTCCTGCAACAATATTTCGAGTGAAAATACCATCTATTGGGAATCTTGGAATTGGGAATATTGATGAATCAAATGTAAAAGAATTGTTTTGTTCATTAAATGTGGATTTAACATCATAAAAAGGATATCCTAATTTACAGAGGCTAGTACCATATTTTAAATCTTTAGGGTTTTTAAAAATGGGGTAATTATTACAAAATGCTGGGTTGTAATTTTCTATTTTGCCAATAGCAATATCATTTTCTTTTAGAATATGAAAATTTTTAATTCTATGACTGTCATGACCCCACCAATGTGATGAATTTATTACCCAATTAGGTTTTGAACTTAATTTTTTAATTTTTTTTAATTTCTCTTTCTTATTAAGGTTAGAGTCATTTTCAATTTGAGTTAACTTGGTGTTAAAGTCTTGAATTTCTTTATTGTTTTGATTAAAAGCAATTAGAGAGTCAAGCATATGAGCAACAGTAATAATCCAACCTTCGTCATTTATTATTACAAAACTACCCAAGTTGTTTTTAATTTCTCCATTAAATAAACGAGAAGAAACTAAAAGAGGTTGAGTATAAGTACTTGCAATTTCATAAGCTTTTGAAAACATGTATTTTGTTTTTTTAGTTCCTACAAATAATGTTTTGTTTGTAGGATGTAGAGTATTGATAAAAATACAAATATTTAATGTTTTAAGAGTTGAATTATTTATAATACTAAGATTCTTGAAAGATTAAATACTATTTAGCTTATAGGAATAAAAGTACCAGATGTAGCATCATATTTTAATGATATTTGAGTCTCTCCTCCTGAAAAATCAATTTTAGTCATTGGTGAGCTTATGTTGTTTACAATAGTTGCAGTTTGTAAATTTGATTCTATCCATAAATATAATGAATTAGCTGGTTCCATAGTAATGGTACTTCTGAATAGAACTGAGTTTCCAGAAATAGGATTGTTATTTATTACTTGACCATTTAATACGGCATTTTGATATAAACCAACAGTCATATAAGGATTGTTACTAAAATTATTTTGTAGTGCATAACTATTTGGAGAACCTCCATTGCTTGGGCCACTAATTGTTCCATTGTCTTCAAGAGTATACAGTTTGTTTTGTGCAGAAGGAATAGGAGTGCTGGATAGCATAGTAATTTTAGCACCAGTTTGAACTTCAGTATTAGATACATAAATACCTAGTTCTTCTTTAAATTCAAGAGTATTGTTTTGAAAGGGTTTAAGTATTAGCCATGCAACAGACGGCTTGCCACCTCCAACAGGTTTTGCAATTGCAACATTACTATTAGTTTCATAGATGTGTTTTAAATCTTGATCTGTAAAATTAAAGTTTAATTGAAAAGTCATGATGTTTGTAGTTTTTAGGTTTTTGTAAAAATGTAAAGACAATTTATAAGTCAATACTTAGATTAAAAGTATAGTAAGAATAATAGAGAATGTTTTTTTATTCCTTAAGCGTTTGATTTTTGAGTATTGATGTTAATTTCATTTAACCAGAAAGTATATATGTTTCTTAAATTAAAGAAGAGTTTCAATTAAATGGTAACATGTTTTTAATCGATAGAATTATAGTCTCTGTATTTTGTTTTGTGTTGTTAGTGGAATTTCTTTGTAAAGAATAAAATGTATATCTACCTTTTTATTTCCTACTACACCCCGTAAACTCCGTTTAATTTAAAATACTTTACAAAATGAGAAACAAGCTTCTACTAGCATGCTTATTTTTTAGTTACGTACTTTTTTTACAAACTTTTGTTCGTAATTATAGTAATGCATCAACAACGTATCAATTAAAAATAGAATTCCAAGAGCAATCGTGGGGTGATGTTTATTTAGATGTTGAGGTCACTAATAAAGGAACAAGTAATCTTAACATTAGAAATTCAAAAGTTATTTTTCTTTCAGATATGAAAGCAAGTTTGGTTAATTTTTTCACGAATGGAAAAATTTCATATCCAACTGCTACTTTAAATCAAATTCCTGATGGGAACCAACATATTAATACATTAACAATCGGGTTACCTAATGAGTCTTGGGTAGATAATACTTTAGGAGTTAATGAAAATTTTAAATTTAGAATAGATTTAAAAACAGTAACAACTTCTTATGTAGATATTGCCAATACTGTTCAGTTTTTTCTTGAAAATGAAGAGCCTTCATTATTTACAGATGTAATAACTTCTATTTCAGGAAATGAGATTAATGAAGTAATAGTTAGTTTTAAGAATACGGTAACTAATAAAATAAGTACTGAAATCATAACAACATCAAGTACAAACTCGTTAAAAGTTGATCAGAAATATAATATATGGAGTAAAAACTTTGCAAAAGGAACCACTAAATATGTTAGTCAATATACTAAAGAGTCTCCATTAAACTTTATCCCATCAAAGAACAACAATACTGTTGTAATTCCTTTTACAAAAGAAGCGATAGCGTCTTCGAGTTTAAAAGTAATAGTTAATGGATTGCCAAGTGGTATATCAACAGAGTTATCCCTTAAAAACAATGAACTTGAAGGTGTAGATAAGACCCAACAAATAGTTAATGGAAATGTAAATATTCCTGATGTTTTAGTTGGAAGTTATACAGTAAATGTAGCAACCTATTCTGATACTGTTAATAATTTAATATATACACCTAAACATACTGCTTCTGTTGCTATAGTTTCAGGAGAAAATAATGTGATTAGTATTAATTATGAATCAACTTCTGTTCATGAATTTACAGTAAAGGGGTTCCCAAAATATTTATCTCATGGTACTATAACCAATGCTTCAGAAGCATTTGATGATAATTTTAAAAACTCACCTTTAAGTGTCATTTTTAAGTACTCTGGACTAGACGGTGCTGGTGATAGAGGAAAAATACCTGATATGACACCGACAAAAAATACAATTGAGCAGGCAAGAAGATTAGAAGCAAGCCAAGGCGGGAGAGTTATTCTACCAGTTATGGTTCATTACACTGCAAATGCTAGTGGAGGAGGTTCATTAGAAGCTATAAAAGATATGGAAGAAAATCAAAATTTATATTATCATTATAGAAATCTCATACAAGAAATAAAAGTTATTTTGACTTATGAAGATGATAAACACCCAAACCCTGGAGCATTTATTATAAGTCCTGATTTAATAGGAGCAATTCAACAAGATGTAGCTTTTGGAAATGATCACGATATTAGAACGATGTTAATAAAAGTGAATGAAGAAATAAATAAAGCATTTACAGATGAAGGATTAAGTACTCAATCAATACCAGTTTTTACCAATAATTTAAAAGGGTATTTTCAATCGATTAACTTTTTAATTTATCATGTAGGTGAATGTAAAATACCTTTTGGTTACCAACAAAATGTTTGGGCTGGAGGATCTGCTAGGTGGGTGTATGAAGGGGCTGGTGAGTTTAATAGTCCTGTTGATGAAGCTATTGAAATAGCTACTTTTATGAATGAATTGGAATTATATAAAGGTGAATGGAAACCTGATTTTATAGCTTTTGATAGGTATGAAAGGGATTGTTTTGGTCCAGCTGCTATTCAAAATTATGCTTGGACTGCAAAACATTGGGATAAGTATTTGGTTTTTTGTAAAGAAATTTCAGAAAGAATAGGTAATGTGCCTATAATGTTATGGCAAATTCCAGGAGGTCATATGGCTACTAAAAGTGAGGTTACTATTAATTATAACGTAGCACAACATTCTTCAGCTGCTGCACCTTATTTTTTAGGAGATGATAGAATTGGAACAAATATAAATACAATTAAAGATGAGTTAAGAAATATACCATTAACATTAACGCATTATCAAGCTAGTTCTATTGGGGAGCACTTGATGAATGATAATGGGTATGATTGGAGTACATCAAACTTACAACGTTTGGCTAATATGAATGTTTTTTCAATTTTATGGGGTGGAGGTTCAACAACTGGTGTTGGCTCTATAGGTACCAATGGCGATGATGATAAATGGTTAGCAAATAAAATAAAAACATATTATGAGAACCCTCCAGTTTTTAAAACAACTTCAATTCCTGTTTATTCAAAAGGATCGTTTTGTTCAAATATAAACACTGGGAGTGAAGTTAAAACAAATGAGTTTAAAGTTACTTTATTTCCAAGTCCAGCAGAGGATTATTTACAGATTAAAAGTAATGAACTTGATGATGAAATTGAGATTGTAATTTCTGATGTTTTTGGAACTGAGTTAAATCGTTTTAAAAAAATAGAAAGTTCAATTTTAGATGTTTCAAATTTGTCAAAAGGAATATATCTAGTTAAAATATACTCAACAAGAAAAGAGAAGAGTGTTACTAAAATGATTTATAAAAAGTAGTAAGGGAGAAGAGAAAAGAGGTGGCGTATTATTAGTGCTACCTCTTTTATTTGTTATTATGCGCTAATGCAACACTTCTTATATTTTAATCCACTATTACAAGGACAAGGACTATTTCTTTTCACAATAATGTCCTGTTTAATATGCAAGTTCATGTCATCCATATCTTGCTTAAAAATTTTTTCTAATAAGTAATATAGTTGAGGATGCTTTTTTGCCAATAATTTAGGGCGTTCAAAAAAGTATTCACTAGCAACTGAAAAAAACTCAGCTCTGTTAGTGCCACCATAAGGATTAATATCAGATGTTTTAGTATATATTTCATCCATTTTTTTATTCATTAAATCAATCCAAGGTATAATATATTGTTTTTCTAGAAGTACTTTGGGTATGCCATCAATTGTTCCATCTAATTTGTCAATTAAATGAATAAATTCGTGAATGGCTGTGTTTTTTTTATCAGATTCATTCTGAAAACCAAGATGCAAAGCAGGTTTAGATAATATCATTTTACCTTCTAAGTACCCATTGCCTACCATTCCTAAAATGTTTCGGTTTGGCCCTTTAGTTTGAAAATTTTCATTAAAAATTGTAGGGTATAAAATAACTTCAGAAATATTAGGATATTTCCATTCAGGAAAGTTAAATATAGGAATGATAGCACTTGAGGCTATAAGTACTTTATCAACATCATTAACTACAGTATTAACACCTATAACGTTGCAGTTTAATAAAAACTCTTGAATTTTGTATTGAAATATTTTTTTTTCATTGTTTGAAAGAGCATTGTAAAAAGCAACGTTTTTAATTAAAATAATTTCCCATGCCTTTTTAAAAGGTAGTTTGGAAATGTTAATTTGTATATGTTTTTTATTGTTTACTGTTACGATTAAATATCCAATTAAAGAAATGATAATAATGCTAAAAATCATTATATTAAGTATTGGTTGGTTTTTATGAAATAAAATAAAAAACTCACCAAAAGGTGAGTTTTATAAACGAGTAACTTAAATAATCAATAACTATTATTTTTCAGCTTTATCAACGATAATACGTTTTTCACGGTTAGCTACTTCCCACGCAGTATGAAAAACTAAACGTGTTCTATTCTCTAACAGTTCGTAGTTAATTTTATCTGGCGTATCAGTTGGTTTATGATAGTCAGCATGTGTGCCGTTAAAGTAGAAAATAATAGGAATATTGTGTTTGGCAAAATTATAATGATCAGAACGATAGTAAAAACGATTAGGATCGTTTTCATCGTTATATTTATAATCTATGTCAATATTAGTGTATTTTTTATTCATAGCTTCTGATATATTATGAAGCTCAGTACTTAATTTATCAGAACCAATAAGGTAAACATAGTTAGGTGTACCTTTATGACGTTCATCAACTCTACCTACCATGTCAATGTTTAAATCAGTAACTGTATTAGCTAAAGGAAAAATAGGGTTTTCAGTATAGTATTTTGATCCTAATAAACCTTTTTCTTCACCGGTTACATGTAAAAATAAAACAGAACGCTTAGGTCCTTTGCCAGCATCTGAAGCTTTTTTAAAAGCTTCTGCAATTTCTAATATAGCTACAGTACCTGAACCATCATCATCCGCTCCATTATATATTTCACCATTTTTAACACCTTCGTGGTCTAAATGAGCAGAAATGATTACAATTTCATCTGGCTTTTCTGTACCTTTAATGAAAGCAACAACGTTTTCAGAATCTTTAAGTTTCATACCTCTACGGTTATTACTTAAATAAGCAGAAGGAACTTCTTGGAAGTAGTCATTACCTCCAATTGGAGATTTAATCCCTTTACTAATGTAAAAATCTTTTAAGTATTTTACAGCTTTTTTTTGTCCAGGTTCACCTGTATCTCTTCCTTCAAATTCATCTGAAGCATATACAAATAAGTGTTGTCCTAAATCTTTAGCTGTAATTGTTTTAGCGAATTTTTCAGCATAATCTGTCGTATCATCATTATCAATAGCAATGGCTTCTTTACTTGAGCTACACGCTACAAGAATTGCTGAACTTGCTATATAAAGTAATTTTTTCATCAATAGTTTAATTAAGTAAGGTTGGTTTTATTGAATGCTAAAAGTATTAAAATAAAACCAACCATCAAATTTAGGATTTCTTAATAACGAATTGTTCTAATGTTTTGTTAAAACTTATAAGTTCTTTAGGGAAAAGTGTTTCAAAAGCATTCTTAGAAATAAGTTCTTTTGAGGTACCTGTATAAATTTCTTCTTCAGAGAGTAATATAAATTCATCTGCTAATTGAATGGCTAAGTTTACTTCATGCGTTGAAATAATAATGGTTTTTTGAGTGTTTTTTACAAGTTTTTTTAAAAGAGAAAAAACTTTAAAAGTATGATGAATATCTAAATGAGCAGTAGGTTCATCTAAGATAATAATTTCAGTATCTTGAGCGAGTGCACGAGCAATAAGGACACGTTGAAGTTGACCATCACTCAATTCATGAAAACGCTTATCTTTTAAATGACTAATTTCTGTTTCATCAATAGCCCAAAGAATTTTTTTTAAATGATTAGGAGTAAGTTTATCAATCCAATTTGTGTATGGTTGACGCCCCAAAGAAACTAATTCAAATACGGTTAATTGACTAAGAGGTAAGCGTTCTGTTAATACTAAACTCAATGAAGTAGCCAGCTCTAAATGTGAATATTCTTCAAGGTTTTTATTATTTACCCTAATAACTCCACTAAGCGGTTTTTGTACTTTAGATAAAGTACGAAGTAAGGTAGATTTTCCAATTCCATTTTTACCTAATAAAGCTACAAATTTACCTCTTTCAATTGTTAAATTAATATTCGAGGCAATGCTGTTTTGTTGCTTTTTGGTATTATAACCAATTGCAAGGTTTTCAGTTTCTAAGACGCTATTTTTAGTGATTTGTGTAATTATATAACTTTTTAAATGTTAAACATAACTTTTCTTTTTTCGTACTAATAGCCAAATAACTACAGGAGCTCCAAATAAAGAGGTAATAGCATTAATTGGAAGTATAAAAGCACTAGTAGGCAATTGTGCTATACTGTCACAAATAAGTAAAATTATTGCGCCAATTAGGGCAGATGCAGGTAGTAATATTTTATGGTTTGAGCTTGAAAATAACATTTTAGCAACATGAGGTACTGCTATTCCTACGAATGCAATAGGACCTGAAAAAGCAGTAATAACACCAGTAAGTAAACTTGTTATTAATAAAATAATATTCCTACTTCTTTTAATGTTTATACCTAAGCTCTTTGCATAATTTTCTCCTAATAAAAAACTATTTAAAGGTTTTATTACGGTAAATGTACTTGTTAAAGCTATAAAGTAAATGATAGCAAAAACGATTATTTCATTCCAAGTTAAATTTCCTAAACTACCAAAACTCCAAAATTGATATTGCTGAATTTGTTCTGCTTCACTAAAATAAGCTAATACACTTATAATTGCTGAAGTTAACGAGCCAAACATTAAACCAATAATTAAAATAGACATTGTATTTCGTACTTTATTTGCTGCAATAATAATAGCAGAAAGTACTAAAAAAGAACCTAAACTAGCTGCAAAAGCTAATGACCAATTTGAAAAAATAAATGATGAAAATATACCCCCAAATATTCCGGAACCTAATATAAATAAAGCTACACCTAAACTTGCTCCTGAAGAAATACCTAAAACAAAAGGTCCAGCTAATGGATTTCTGAACAATGTTTGCATTAATAAGCCACTAATTGATAGCCCGGATCCAACTAAAATAGCAGTAATAGCTTTGGGTAATCGATAATTAATAATGATTGTTTGCCAACTATCTTTAGAGGTACTTCCTCCTGTTAGAATGTCAAAAATATTTGATAAAGGGATTTTTACAGAGCCTAAGCTGATATTTATAAAGAGAAAAAGTATCAGAAGTACTGATAAAATAACAAAATATTGTGTGTATGTTTTAGAAGCACTCAATTAATTTAGTTGTTTTAAAAAATCAATTAGTTTTTGAATAGCTAACCCTCTATGACTGATTTTATTTTTCTCCTCTGAAGACATTTCAGCAAAGGAATTATTATAACCTTTTGGTTGAAAGATAGGGTCATAACCAAATCCCTTTTCTCCTTGTTTTATGGTTAAAATTTCACCAGTACAAATGCCATCAAATAAAAATTGTTTTCCATTTAAATTTAAACAAATAGACGTTCTAAACTGTGCTTCTCTGTCAGTTTTTTTATTTAATTCTGAAAGTAATTTTAGCATATTATTTTCAGAGTTACTTGGTTCACCTGCATATCTTGCAGAATATACGCCAGGAGCCCCGTTTAAGGTTTTAACCTCTAGTCCAGTATCGTCAGCAAAACAATTATAACCAAATTTTTCAGTAATATAATTAGCTTTAATTTTAGCATTTCCTTCAAGAGTAGTTGCTGTTTCTTCAATGTCTTCAAAACAGTTTATATCTTTTAAAGAAAGAAGTTCAATTGAGTTTGGTAACATTTTTTGAACTTCGGCTAACTTATTTAAATTATGAGTTGCAAAAACTAATTTCATTTGATACAAATTTGTTGCCAACAAATGTAGTATTTTTTATCATCTTAGGGGGGAATACTGTTATTTATTATATGAGTATATAGTGGTTGAATGTACTATAAATAAAGGAATTATACTTTAAAGAATAAAGGAGTAATATGAAATGTGTTTTTATCTTAAGGCTTTAATAAGTCATCTTTTTTTGAATTTATGTAGTATATTGTTGACATATAAATATTTGAGATGAAAAGAATTGGATTGCTAATAGTTATTTTTTGTGTATCGTGTAGTTCTGTTGATGAACCAACAAAGTCAGGTGAACAAGGACAATTTATTGATGATTGGACCTATGAGTTTTTTATGGGAAAACCAGATGAGAATGCTTTTAAGTTATGGGTGCCTGAAGGCGTTACTCCTAAAGCAATTTTAGTACTAGCCCCAGGAGGAGGAAATAATGGAACTGGTTTAGTTAATTCTAAAGAATGGCAAGTGTATGCGAAAGCTGAAAAACTTGCTCTTTTAGGGGTTTATGTTAGGTCTGATTTAGAATTAGCTTCCTCTAATATGATAAAAGCATTAGATAAAATTAGTATAAAAAACAAGATAAGTTATGTAAGTAATTTACCAGTTTTGTTGAGGGGGTTTTCTCATGGAGGTAGATTTAGTTACACCTTTGCTCAAATATATAGTACTAGAACGGTAGCTTATGTAAATATAAAAGGAAGCATTGGTAATTATAGTACAAATTCACCACCGGGATTATTAATAACTGGAGAGAAAGATGTAAAAGAAAGAAATGAAACAGTAAAAAAAGCATTTTTAATACACAGAGAGAAAAAGAGTATTGTTTGTTTTGCTGAAGAACCCAATATAGGGCATAGTGTTGGAGATTCAGATGTTTTAGCTAGATCGTTTTTTTCATCAGTAATGAAACAAAGGTTAAAGAATAACCAGCTGCAAGAAATTAAAGAAGAAAATACTTTTCTTGGAGATAATATAAATTATAGTTTTTTTGAATACTCTTCTTTTCCTAGTGATAAGAAAAAAGCCAGCTGTTTGGTAGATTCTCAATTTGCTAATGCTTGGAAAGATTTTATAAATTAAAAAAATTATTCGTGGTGATATGGTTCATTTTTAAGAATGGTAAATCCACGATAAATTTGTTCAACAATAAATAAACGAATCATTTGATGAGAAAATGTCATTTTTGATAAAGAAATTTTTCCGCTAGCTTTTTTATATACAGTATCTGAAAACCCATAAGGCCCACCAATAACTATTACTAATTGTTTAAGTCCAGAGTTCATTTTCTTTTGTAAATATTGAGAAAACTCAATAGAAGTATAATGCTTACCCTTATCATCTAATAAAATTAGTTGGTCTGTAGGTTGAAGTTTGGATAAAATTAAATCACCTTCTTTTTCTTTTTGTTGTTGTTCACTTAAGTTTTTTACATTTTTTATATCAGGAATTATCTCTAAAGTAAATTTAATATAATGCTTTAATCTATTTTGATATTCATCAATAAGTTGAATCAGATGTTTATTATCTGTTTTTCCTATGGCAAGTAGTTTTATTTTCATCTAAAATTTAAAAAAGTATAAAAGTATATTAAAAAATATAAGCTTTTTATAGTTTTTAAAAACTTTTTTAAATATATTTATAAAGGCTATAAGTGTTTGTTAATTAAAAAGTTAAAGAAAAAAATGAAAGTAGGTTTATTAAAAACACTACTAGCCTTGATGTTTTTATTTGTCGTGGCTTGTAGTAATGACAACCTGATTGAAGAAAAAAAAAGTAGTGTAGTAAATCAGGAAATAAAAAATTATTATAAAGAGTGGGTAAAAGAGCCAGAAAGTTATGATTTAAACAAAATTCTCAAAGAAGAAGAGATGAATGTATTAAATCGTAAAACCACTATTCAAAGAAAAAAAAAGAAATCCAAAAGACCAATTTTAGTACATTACATGCCCTGGTTTCAATCACTTGAAGTGGATGGAGTTTGGGGGCAACATTGGACAATGACTAATAAAAATCCTAATTTAATTAATTCTGAAGGAAAAAGAGAAATTGCGTCTCATTATTACCCTTTAATAGGTCCTTATTCAACAAAAGATAAAGATTTACAGCAGTATCATTTATTGTTAATGAAATTGGCAGGAGTTGATGGGGTTATTTTTGATTGGTATGGAAAAAGAGATGTTTTAGATTTTGAAGTTATAAAACAAGGAATGGAAAGTTTTGTTTCAGAATTAGAAAAAACAAATCTTGAATTTGCTGTAATGTATGAAGATCGAGTAATTAAAGAACAGGCAAGAAGTTTGAGTCAAGTTCAAATTAATCAAGCTATAGGTGATTTAAAGTATATAAAAAGAAAATATTTTAAGAATAATAATTATGTTCATATAAAGAACGATCCTTTATTAATGGTGTTTGGACCTAGTTATATCGATAGTTCCGAAGATTGGAATATTATATTAAACTCAATAAAAACAGACGTTAATTTATTAACATTATGGAATTCAAAGGTAATGATAGGTGATGGTAATTCTTCAGGAGAATATACTTGGGTTGATAAAAATCATTTGCAAACATTGTCTCAATACTATATAAGTAACATAGATTTTAATACCAATATTGTTGGAGGAGTCGCTTATCCAAGATTTAATGATTTTTATATTGAAGGTGGTTGGAAATTACCTTCAGATAACGATTGGGAGTTAGCAGATAATGGAATGCAAGTGTTTAAAGAATCGTTTGATGAATCATTAAAATATCCAACAGATTTTATTCAAGTAGTTACTTGGAATGATTTTGGAGAAGGAACTCAAATAGAGCCAACGAAAGAGCATGGATTTGAATATTTAGAAATGTTACAAATGTATACAGGAACTAAATACAAAAAAGAAGATTTAAGTGTTGCTTACTATATATATAAGTTGAGAAAAGAACATCCAAATAGCTATGTAGTAAAATTTTTGATGAATGTGGCGCATTATTATGCAATGAATAATCGAATTTCAAAAGCAAAGCAATTGGTTGGTTTAACAATTTTCTATTTCGGAGAAGATTTTCTGTAAACATAGGTTCATAGCTAACTTTTTATATAGTATTCTTTAATTCTTGATGAAAACACTATTTTTACAACAAGAATAAAAGAACAATGATTTCAAAAGAACAATTTAATAAAGAGTTAGATTTAATTATAACGAATGCTATTAGAGAAGATATAGGAGATGGAGATCATACTTCATTATCTTGTATTCCGCCTGAAGCCCAAGGAAAAGCTAAACTTTTAGTAAAAGACGAAGGTACCATAGCAGGAGTAGAATTTGCAAAAAAAGTTTTTGAATACGTAGATAAAGATTTAGAAGTTGAAACTTTAATTCAAGATGGAGAGAGTGTAAAATATGGAGATATTGTTTTCTATGTTTCAGGACGTTCTCAATCTATTTTACAAGCGGAGCGTTTAGTTTTAAATGCTATGCAACGTATGAGCGCTATTGCAACTAAAACTCGTTTTTTTGCTAATTTATTAGATGGAACTGGAACCAAAGTTTTAGATACTCGTAAAACAACTCCAGGAATACGTGCATTAGAAAAATGGGCCGTAAAAATTGGAGGAGGAGAAAACCATAGATTTGCATTGTACGATATGGTGATGATTAAAGACAATCATATTGATTTTGCTGGAGGAATAACACAAGCAATTACAAAAACAAAAAAATACTTAGCTGATAAAGAAATTGACATTAAAATAATTGTGGAAGCTAGAAGTATAGATGAAATTAAGGAAATTTTAGCTAATGAGGGAGTTTATAGAATTTTAATAGATAATTTTAATTATGAAGATACACGTAAGGCTGTAAAAATTATAGGTGATACATGTTTAACAGAATCTTCAGGAGGAATTAATGAAAAAACTATACGAGAGTATGCAGAGTGTGGTGTAGATTTTATTTCCTCTGGAGCATTAACACATTCAGTTTATAATTTGGATCTAAGCCTTAAAGCTGTCGAGTAAATATATTTTCTAACTAATACAACTATAATTTATACAAAAATGAAAAAATATATAATAGTAGTTGCAACTTTAGTTTTTACAATTTCATGTAATACAAAAGAAGCAAAAAAAGAAACTAAAATGGATACACCTGAAAATCCTTTACTTGTTAAAAGTAATTTAGAATATGGAACACCTGATTTTACTAAAATAAAAAATAGTCATTTTAAACCAGCCATTTTAAAAGGAATGGAACTTCAAAATGAAGAGATAGCAAAAATTGTAGCTAATAAAGATGAGCCTACTTTTGAAAATACAATTCTTGCTTTAGAAGAAAGTAATAGAGTAATGGATAGGGTTACTTCAGTTTTTTATGCCTTAGCAGGAGCTCATACAAATGATACTATTAAAGATATTCAAAAAGAATTAGCGCCAAAGTTTTCACAACATTCAGATGAGATTTTTTTAAATACGGAGTTGTTTAAAAGAATAAAAAAGGTTTATGATAACCTAGAAACTATTAAATCAAACGATGCTGAATCAATTCATTTAGTAAAAGAAAATTATAAAAACTTTGTAAAATCTGGAGCTAATTTATCAGAAGAGAAGAAAAAAGAATTGAAAGAAATCAATTCTGAATTAGCTAGTTTATCTAATGATTTTGGAAAAAAACTATTAGATGCAAGTAAAAAAGGAGGAGTAACAATTATCGATAAAAAGAAGTTAAAAGGGTTTTCAGAAGATAAAATAAAAGCTATTGAAAAAGATGGCAAATATGAAATTCAATTAATTAATACTACGCAACAACCATCGTTACAAACTTTAGAAAATAGAGGCGTAAGGGAAGAGCTTTTTAAAAAATCTATTTTAAGAGCTGAAGGTGGAGATTTTGATACTAGTGATTTGGTAAAAAAGATGGCGTTATTACGTGCTAAAAAAGCAAAAGTTTTAGGGTTTGATAATTATGCAAGTTGGAGTTTACAGGGCACTATGGCATCTAAACCAGAAAAAGTTTTTGAAATGTTTAACGGATTAATTCCAGGGTCTTTAGAAAAAGCATCTTCTGAAATAAAAGAAATTCAAACTGAGATTAATAAGGGTAAAGAAGGTTTTAAATTAGCTCCCTATGATTGGAATTATTATGCTGAGAAAGTTCGTAAATCTAAATACAATTTAAATGAAGAAGAGGTGAAACCTTATTTCGAATTAACAAATGTTTTAGAAAAAGGAGTGTTTTTTGCAGCTACAAAATTGTATGGTATTACTTTTAAAAAGCGTACAGATATTCCAACCTATCATCCTGATGTAGTGGTTTATGAGCTTTTTGAAGAAGATGGAAGTAAATTAGGACTTTATTTTGGAGATTTTTTTGCAAGAGATAGTAAAAGAGGAGGAGCATGGATGAGTTCATTTGTAAAGCAATCTAAGTTACGTAATCAAAAACCTGTAATTTATAATGTGTGTAATTCTGAGAAACCAGCTGATGGAGAACCAGCATTAATTAGTTTTGATGAGGTTGAAACAATGTTTCATGAATTTGGACATGCATTACATGGGTTGTTTGGAAATCAAAAATACGCTTCTATTTCAGGTACAAGTGTAGCTAGAGATTTCGTAGAGTTCCCATCACAGTTTAATGAAAATTGGTCTACGCACCCAGATGTATTAAACAATTATGCTTTACACTATAAAACAGGAGAAGTAATACCAGCTGAATTACTGCAAAAAATTAAAAATGCAGGAACTTTTAATCAAGGATATTCTATGATTGAAAATTTATGTTCGTCTAATTTAGATATGCAATGGCATACAATTTCGTCTGATACTAAAATTGATGATGTTGTTAAGTTTGAAGAAGCAGCATTAGAAAAAATGAAATTAAAGGTAGCAGAAATACCACCAAGGTATCGTTCAACATATTTTGCCCATATATTTAGTGGAGGCTATGCTGCTGGGTATTATTCATATTTATGGACTGAAATGTTAAGCCATGATGCATATGATTGGTTTAAAAATAATGGTTTATTAACTCGTGAAAATGGACAAAAATTCCGTGAACAAATTTTGTCAAAAGGAAATACTATGGATTATGCTGAGATGTATAAAACATTTGCTGGTCGTGACCCAGAGGCAAAACCAATGTTAACTGCAAGAGGATTAAAATAATTATTAATAAAGTTCAATTGATGAACGATTATTTTAACAATGAAACTTTTAATAAAGTCAGTTTTACTAGTAAGCAACTAAGTAAAACTGACTTTGATTCTTGTGTATTTAAAAATTGCGACTTTTCAGAGTTACACATAAATGGTTCTGAGTTTTTAGAATGTGAATTTATAGATTGTAACTTAAGCAATACAAAACTAAAAGATAGTAGTTTTAAAGAAGTACATTTTAGTAATTCAAAATTAATTGGGATTGACTTTTATGAGCTAAATCCATTTTTATTGAGAATCAATTTTTCAAAATGTCAATTAAACTTCTCTTCGTTCTATCAATTAAAAATGCAAAATTTTCAATTTGTAGATTGTCAAATTAATGAAGTTGATTTTACGGAAGCAGATTTACAAAATAGTTATTTCGATAATAGCGATTTGAGCAAATCAATATTTGATAATACCAAGTTAGAAAAAGTTAATTTTGAAACTGCTATTAACTTTAGTATTGATGTAGAGAATAATAATGTAAAAGGAGCTGTTTTTTCTAAAGAAAATATAATAGGATTGCTAACAAAATATCAAGTGATTATAAAGTAAAAAAGAAAAAGTAAATGACTAAGCCAATTGAAAATAAACTAGAAAAAATACCAATTATAAATTTATTGGTTCGGTTTGGAAAAACTATTAAAATTCCAGGCTTAGAAGGTATGTCACTTTATGATGTTTTGGAAATGTATGTTTTAGGTATTGTAAAAGGAGCATTAACAACTAGAGCAGGAGGAATTGCTTTTAGTTTTTTTATGGCAATTTTCCCATTTCTACTTTTTATACTAACCTTAATACCGTATATGCCTATTGAAGGTTTTCAGGAAGGATTGTTTTCATTAATTCAAGAAGTGTTACCACCAAAAACATTTGATGCTGTTGATGGAGTTTTAAAAGATATCTTAAATAACCAATATGGAGGGTTGCTTTCTTTTGGTTTTTTAGCGTCTATATTTTTAATGACCAACGGAGTAAATGCAATTTTTGGAGGCTTTGAATATTCTTATCATGTTAAAGAGTATAGGAACATAATAAGAGCATATATGATTTCATTGGCAGTATCATTGTTAATGTCTTTATTTTTAATTATTACAGTAGTTTTTGTTATTCTGTATCAAGTTGCTTTAGCTAAAATAGATGAAAAAGGATGGTTCAATACCAGTGATTTAGACTTGTTTTATTACGGAAGAGGCTCTTTATTTTTATTAATGATTTTTACTATCGTTTCACTGTTATTCAGATACGGAACCAAACAAGGGAAAGAAACTCGTTTCTTTTCACCTGGTGCGATTTTAACAACAGTTGTATCAATGTTTTCTTTCTATCTTTTTGGTATTTATGTAGTGAAATTTGCTAAATACAATCAATTATATGGGTCAATAGGAACATTGCTTATATTAATGTTGTTTGTTTGGTTGAATGCTATTATATTATTGCTAGGCTTTGAATTAAATGCAAGTATTTATCGATTAAAACGAAAAAATAAAACTTCTTATTTTCGTGATTAATTCAGATATTTGCTTATTCAATTATTAAATAAAAATTAATTACTACGTTTTTAAACTAAAGACGTGATTTATAATTAAAAAATATGAAACCAAGTATTCCAAAAGGAACAAGAGATTTTTCATCAACCGAAGTAGCAAAAAGAAATTACATATTTAGTACTATAAAACATTCGTTTGAAAATTTTGGATTTCAACCTATTGAAACGCCAAGCTTTGAAAACTCATCTACCTTAATGGGGAAGTATGGAGAAGAAGGGGATCGTTTAATTTTTAAGATTTTAAATTCTGGAGATTATTTAAGTAAAGTTGATGATAATATATTAACTGAAAAAAATAGTCAAAAATTAATATCAAAAATTTCAGAAAAAGCATTAAGATACGATTTAACAGTGCCTTTTGCACGGTATGTAGTACAACATCAAAATGATATTACCTTTCCATTTAAACGTTATCAAATTCAGCCAGTTTGGAGAGCAGACCGTCCACAGAAAGGACGTTTTCGTGAATTTTATCAATGTGATGCTGATGTTGTTGGAAGTAAATCTTTATGGCAAGAAGTAGAGTTTGTACAACTATACGATACTGTTTTTAGTAAGTTAGGATTGAGTGGTACGACTATCAAAATCAATAATCGTAAAATTTTATCTGGAATTGCTGAGGTAATTGGAGCTAAAGATAAGTTAATTGATTTTACAGTTGCTTTAGATAAATTAGATAAAATTGGGAAGGAAGGAGTTGTAAAAGAAATGCTTTCTAAAGGAATCACCGAAGAAGCAATTAAAAAAGTTGATCCATTATTTGATTTCTCTGGCACTAATACTGATAAATTAGCCTCTTTAGAAGGAATGTTACAAGGTTCTGACGAAGGTTTAAAAGGAGTAGAAGAGTTACGTTTTATAAATAATTCTATAACTGAGTTAGGGTTAACTTCTGCAAGTTTAGAAATAGATGTTACTTTAGCTCGTGGACTAAATTATTATACGGGTGCTATTTATGAAGTTTCGGCTCCGAAAGGAGTAAAAATGGGCTCTATTGGTGGAGGTGGAAGGTATGATGATTTAACGGGTATCTTTGGTTTAAAAGATGTATCTGGAGTTGGAATATCTTTCGGATTAGATAGGATTTACTTAGTAATGGAAGAACTCAATTTATTTGAAACTGTTGAGTTACCTAAGCCAAAGGTATTGTTCTTGAATTTTAATGAGAATGAGAGCTTGGAAAAAGTAAAAGCAATTAGAGTTTTAAGAGAAAACAACATAAAATCTGAGCTATATCCTGATACCGCAACTAGTAACAAACAACAAAAGAAGCAATGGAAATATGTTACTAATAGAGGTATAGAGTTTGTAGTAACCGATGTTGAGAACGATACATTTGTTCTAAAAAATATGATAAATTCTGAGCAAACTACTTGCTCTTTAGATGAATTGATAACTAAAGTACAGTAAATTAATAACAAAGTTGTAAATTTGCGCCCTAATAAATGAAAGAAATGTTTGAAGTGAACAACAACAAAATGAATGACGAAAGGATAGAAGAAATTGGAGAAAATCACATAGGAACGTCGGCTGAATCGCCAATACGTAAAGATGCGTTTGATATTTCTGATGAAGAAAAGATAGAAAAAATACAAGAAAGTGTTAAAGATATTTTAATCACTTTAGGAATGGATTTAACAGATGATAGTTTACAAGGTACACCTAAGCGTGTTGCAAAAGCTTTTGTAAATGAATTATTCATGGGATTAAATCCAAAAAATAAACCGAAGGCCTCTACATTTGACAATAATTATAATTATGGTGAAATGTTAGTAGAAAAAAATATTATCGTGTACTCTACTTGTGAACACCATTTATTACCAATTATAGGTAGAGCACATGTGGCTTATATTTCTGATGGAAAAGTAATTGGTTTATCCAAAATGAATAGAATTGTTGAGTATTTTTCTAAAAGACCTCAAGTACAAGAACGTTTAACAATGCAAGTTGTTCAAGCTATGCAAGAAGCTTTAGGAACTGATGATGTAGCTTGTGTTATAGATGCAAAGCATTTATGTGTTAATTCTAGAGGAATTAAAGACATTGAAAGTAGTACTGTTACTGCTGAATTTGGAGGTAAGTTTAAAGATAAAGAAACTAAAAGAGAGTTTTTAGATTACTTAAAAATGGATACAAGTTTTGACTAATTTTTGAGATGTTGTCAAATTTTTAAAATTAAAAAAGCCGTAAATTAAACGGCTTTTTTTTATGTTTAATTTCGGCTTAATTTAAAATAATTTATATTTTTTTTTAACATTTAAAATATTGGCATTAGATTTGCAATACAATAAACGTTGTTAGCACTAAAGCAAGCAACATATAATTTTTTACAATGAATAAAGGTACCGTAAAATTCTTCAACGAATCAAAAGGATTTGGATTTATCACAGAAGAAGGATCAAACAAAGAACATTTTGTACATGTTTCAGGATTAATCGATGAAATTCGTGAAAACGACGAAGTTGAATTCGAATTAAAAGAAGGAAAAAAAGGATTAAACGCAGTAAACGTTAGAGTATTATAATATATATTTTTATTACTAGTTAATTTTTTAATGAGAATAGCCTATCAAACTTTGATAGGCTATCTTATTTTATAACAGTTTTGTTGCTTGTATTAAAATAAGTTAAATAAATGTCTAATTATTAAAATATTGGTATTAGATTTGCAACTCAATAAACGTTACTGGCACTAAAGCAAGTAACACATAATTTTTTACAATGAATAAAGGTACCGTAAAATTCTTCAACGAATCAAAAGGATTTGGATTTATCACAGAAGAAGGATCAAACAAAGAACATTTTGTACATGTTTCAGGATTAATCGACGAAATTCGTGAGAATGACGAAGTTGAATTCGAATTACAAGAAGGAAAAAAAGGATTAAACGCAGTAAACGTTAGAGTATTATAATATATATTTTATTACTAGTTAATTTTTTAATGAAAACCTATCAAATTTTTGATAGGTTTTTTTATGTCCAAAAATTAAGAATAATATGTAAGCTAATGCTAAACAATTAAGTATAGCTTTAGAAGGTATTCAATACTTGTTTAATATAATTAGAAAAGTAAAAGGGAATCAGTATCCAAGTATAAGTCAATGTTCTTTTAAGGGAAGTCTAAATACTTAATTAGAATAAATCGATTTCTGTACTTTAAAAAACAAAAAAAAGAGATTACCAAAACGGTAATCTCTTTTTTTTATATGATGGAGAGTCTTTATCTCATCGATTTGTATATTCCTCTGTATTCTTTAGCTTTTCCATCCATTTCTAAAACTTCATATATATTCATTAAAGTTTTAATAGTGTCAATGTTTCTGCTTAAGCTATCAGCTTTTTCTAAATAAGGTAAAGCTTCTTTGTAAACTTCTTTTTGTTTTAGAGCTAATTCGTCATATTTTTTGAAGTTAGATAAGTTTTTGTTCATCTCTTCAACAATAGATTTATCTTTATCTAATACAACAACTGCTAAATTCATATACGCATCAGCATAATCTGGTTTTAACTCAACAGCTTTTTGATAGTATTTTTTTGCGTCATCAGCTCTACCTTGATTAAAGTTTACAACACCTAAATTGTAGTATAATGTAGGGTTTGTAGGATCTAATGCTACAGCTTCTGTCATTAACTCACCAAATTTATCCATTTGTTTAAGCTTAACATACATATCAGCTTCATTAAGTAATAAATTTAAATCTTTAGGGTTTTGCTTACGAGCTTCAGATAAGGCAGCAATAGCTTCATCAGTTTTACCTTGCTCTTTTAATATTAAAGCAATATTTTTTGTTAATGTAGCTGTTTTAGATTTTGAAAGCTTGTTCTCTGGTTTGATGTATTGCTTTGATTTTACCATTAAATCTCTTTGAGATTTAGAACCAAATGGCTCTATTTTACCAGTTAATTTGTTGGTGGCTACATATTTAGTTTCTATGCCAGTATATCCAATTCTCTTTAATTCATTATAATACTTAAGAGCTGTATCATACTCTTTAGCTTGAGTAGCAGATATTGCTGCATTGTATGCAAAAGAAGTATCTTTAGGACTTAGTAAGTAGGTCAAATAAAAACTCTCAGACGCATTTTTGTAATCTTTTAAATTATTGTATAAATTAACAGCTTTATTAGATACTTCTTGAATTAATTGATCTAACATAGGTTTAGCGTCAGAAGAATATCTGTCTTTACCAATTTGTTTTTCAAAATCAAATAAGTTTTTGAAAGCATCAGCAGCTACTTTGTAATCTTTTTTAGCAGCATACGCTTTACCTTTTAAAAAGTAAAATTTAGCTTTATACTTATCATCAGCGTTTGCAATTAACTTTTCAGCTGCATCAATAGATACAATTGCGGTATTAAACTCTTGTTTTTTTATGGCCTTCTCAGCAGCTTTAAGTTCTGACTTTTGAGCAAAAGCACCTAATGATACTAATCCCAAAGAAAGTGCTATAATTTGTTTTTTCATTTTTAGATTCTTATTTATTGTTGTTCTTGATTCTCGTTATTATCATTTTCATTTTCAATTTCCATGCCATTTTCATCTTCATCTATTTCTTCTTCTTCATGCATAACTTTAGCAACTGCTGCTATACTGTCATTATTTTTAATATTGATTAAACGAACACCTTGGGTTGCACGTCCCATTACACGTAGGTCTTCTACAGCCATTCTAATAGTAAGTCCTGATTTATTAATAATCATTAAATCATTAGAGTCATCAACATTTTTTATAGCAACTAATTCACCTGTTTTTTCAGAAATGTTTAAAGTTTTTACACCTTTACCACCACGGTTAGTTATTCTGTAATCTTCTAACTTTGATCTTTTTCCATATCCCTTTTCAGAAACAACAAGTATATTGCTGTCCATGTCGTTTACAGCAACCATTCCTATTACTTCATCTTGTTCATGTTGTAAAGTAATACCACGAACCCCAGAAGCAGTTCTACCCATAGGTCTCGTTTTAGCTTCTTCAAAACGAATTGTTTTACCTGACTTTAAGGCTAACATTACTTGGCTATCACCAGTAGTTAATTTTGCTTCAAGTAACTCATCGCCATCTTTAATGGTAATAGCGTTTATACCATTTGCTCTTGGTCTTGAGTATTGTTCTAAGGAAGTCTTTTTTACTTGTCCTTTTTTAGTAGCCATAATTACATAATGATTATTTATGTAATCTTCATCTTTTAAATCTTGAGTAACTAAAAAAGCTTTTACTTTATCATCTTGCTCAATATTTATAAGGTTTTGCATAGCTCTTCCTTTGGTGTTTTTACCACCTTCAGGAATTTCGTAAACACGCATCCAGAAAACTTTACCTTTTTGAGTAAAGAACATCATGTACTGATGATTGGTACCTACGAATAAATGTTCTAAGAAATCTTCATTTCTTGTAGCAACACCTTTTTGTCCACGACCACCTCTATTTTGAACTTTATATTCATCAAGATTAGTCCTTTTTAAGTATCCTGCGTTTGAAATAGTAACAACAACTTTAGAGTTAGGAATCATGTCTTCAATACGCATGTCACCTCCAGCATACTCAATAATTGAACGACGATCATCACCATATTTATCTCTAATATGGATTAACTCATCTTTTATAATGCTATAACGTCTAGGTTCGTTTGCTAATATGTCTTTTAAATCAACAATAGTAGCCATAATATCATCGTACTCAGCACGTAATTTATCTTGCTCCAGTCCTGTTAACTGACGTAATCTCATTTCAACTATTGCTTTTGCTTGAATTTCAGTTAATTCAAAACGAGCAATTAATTTTTCACGAGCTTCATCAGCATTAGAAGACCCTCTAATGATAGCTATAACTTCATCAATATTATCTGAAGCAATGATTAAACCTTCTAAAATATGAGCACGGGCTTCTGCCTTTTTTAGCTCAAATTCTGTTCTACGAACAATTACTTCATGACGATGTTCTACGAAGTAATGAATTAATTGTTTAAGGTTTAATTGCTCAGGACGACCGTTTACTAAGGCGATATTATTAACGCTAAACGATGTTTGCAATTGAGTGTATTTGTATAACTTATTTAATACAATATTAGGAATCGCATCACGCTTTAAAATATAAACGATTCGCATTCCTTTTCTATCAGATTCATCGCGAATATTAGCGATTCCTTCTAACTTTTTATCATTTACTAACTCAGCAGTTTTTTTAATCATTTCTGCTTTGTTAACTTGGTAAGGAATTTCTGTAACAATAATACATTCACGTCCTTTTACTTCTTCAATAGTAGCTTTAGCTCGCATAACAATACGACCTCTACCAGTATGAAAAGCATCACGTACACCATCATATCCATAAATAATTCCACCAGTAGGAAAATCAGGAGCTTTTACATGTTGCATTAGCTCGTCAATTTCAATATCTCTATTGTCTATGTATGCAATGGTACCATTAATAACCTCGGTTAAATTATGAGGTGCCATGTTTGTAGCCATACCAACTGCAATACCAGAAGCCCCGTTTACTAATAAGTTAGGTATACGAGTAGGTAATACTGTAGGTTCTTTTAAAGTATCATCAAAATTTAATTTATGATCAACAGTATCTTTTTCAATATCAGCTAACATATCTTCTGATATTTTTTGCATACGTACCTCAGTATAACGCATTGCTGCTGGGCTATCACCATCAACAGAACCAAAATTTCCTTGACCATCAACCATCATGTAACGTACACTCCAGTTTTGAGCCATACGAACCATAGAGTCATAAACGGAAGTATCTCCATGTGGGTGATACTTACCTAATACTTCTCCAACAATTCTTGCTGATTTCTTATATGCTCCTGTAGCTTTAATTCCTAATTCATGCATTCCAAATAAAACTCTTCGATGAACTGGTTTTAAACCATCTCGAACATCAGGTAAAGCTCTTGATACAATTACCGACATTGAGTAGTCGATATATGCTGATTTCATTTGTTCTTCAATGTTGATAGGAATCAACTTTTCGCCATCTGCCATATATTTTTCTTTAAAATATTAGTACTTGTTATTTGATAAAAAAGTGAATTTTACATAAAATAAAACTCACTTGGAACATGTTATAAAAAACATGTGTTTTCTAAATCATTGCAAGATACAATAAAGCCAAGTTTTACACAAAATTTGTTAATGTTGTTTTAACCATAGTTATTAACAATTTTAACAATAATTTAATGTGTTTTTGTTAAAATCTGCGTCTTTTTGTAAAGCCAGAATGTCATTAAAATGTTATTGGCACCTTTTTTGTAATTTTTTGTAAAAAAATCTCACTAACTTTACACAGACACAAATTAAATTTATGGACGATAATTTTTCACCACAAGTTAGAGATGTGATAACTTTCAGTAAAGAAGAAGCACTACGTTTAGGGCACGACTTTATTGGAACAGAACATTTGCTTTTAGGATTAATAAGAAAAGGAGACGGTAAAGGTATTGAAATCTTAACTACATTTGATGTGGATTTAGATTTGGTACGTAATAAGCTAGAAAAACTAAACCCCTCATCTCCTTCAATAGGAAATAATCAAAAAAAGAGCTTACATCTTACTAGACAAGCAGAGAAAGCTATAAAAACTACATTTTTAGAAGCTAAATTATATCAAAGTAATGCAATTGATACGGCTCATTTGTTGTTGTGTATTTTACGCAATGAAAATGATCCAACAACCAAGTTGTTGCAAAAGTATGATATCGATTACGAGCAAGCTAAAGCATTATATAAAGAGCTACATGTTGAAGATTTTTCTTCAGATCCAATAGCTGAAACTCCTTCAGATGATGAGTTTTCTGATGAGAAATCAAATCCTTTTGGGCAGCAAACACCTAGAGGAAAGCAGACGAAAAAATCTAAAACACCAGTTTTAGATAATTTTGGGCGTGATTTAACATCTTTGGCAGAAGCTGATAAGTTAGATCCTGTAGTTGGTCGATTAAAAGAAATTGAGCGTGTTTCACAAATTTTAAGTAGGCGTAAAAAGAACAATCCAATGCTAATTGGTGAACCAGGTGTAGGTAAATCAGCAATTGCTGAAGGATTAGCTTTACGAATTGTTAATAGAAAAGTATCTAGAATTCTATTTGATAAGCGAATTGTTTCACTTGATTTGGCAAGTTTAGTAGCTGGTACAAAATACAGAGGACAATTTGAAGAGCGTATGAAAGCGTTAATGAATGAGTTGGAAAAAAATGATGATATCATTTTATTTATTGACGAAATTCATACAATTGTTGGAGCAGGAGGAGCAACGGGTTCTTTAGATGCATCAAATATGTTAAAGCCAGCATTAGCTAGAGGAGAAATTCAATGTATTGGGGCTACTACTTTAGATGAATATCGTACCAATATAGAAAAAGATGGAGCTTTAGAACGTCGTTTCCAAAAAGTAATTGTTGATCCAACTACTGTAGAAGAAACTATCCAAATTTTACATAATATAAAAGGTAAATATGAAGCGCATCATCACGTGAATTTTACAGATGAAGCTATTGAGGCGTGTGTTAAGTTAACAAGCCGTTATATGACGGATAGATACTTGCCAGACAAAGCTATTGATGCATTAGATGAAGCAGGATCTCGTATTCATATAACAAATATTGTAGTACCACAACAAATTTTAGAATTAGAAGCTAAGTTAGAGGAGATTAGAGATCGTAAAACAAAAGCTGTAAGTGGTCAGAAATATGAAGAAGCTGCTAAGTTGCGTGATGATGAGAAGAATATGGAAACAGCTTTAGACTCAGCTCAAAATCAATGGGAAGAAGACTCTAAATTACATCGTGAAACTGTAACTGAAGATAATGTTGCAGAAGTGGTTTCTATGATGACTGGTATCCCTGTTAATAGAGTAGCCGAAGCAGAAAGTAGTCGATTGGCAGAATTACCAAACTTGATAAAAGGAAAGGTAATAGGTCAAGATGAGGCTGTAACCAAGGTGGTAAAAGCTATTCAGCGTAACAGAGTTGGATTAAAAGATCCAAACAAGCCAATTGGGTCATTTATATTTTTAGGTTCAACTGGGGTAGGTAAAACACAGTTAGCTAAAGTGCTTTCTAAAGAATTATTTGATTCAGAAGATTCTCTTATTAGAATTGATATGAGTGAATACATGGAGAAGTTTGCGATATCTCGTTTAATAGGTGCGCCTCCAGGATATGTTGGATATGAAGAAGGTGGTCAGTTAACTGAAAAAGTTAGAAGAAAACCTTATTCAGTAGTACTTTTAGATGAAATTGAAAAAGCACATCCTGATGTTTTTAATATGATGCTTCAAATTTTAGACGACGGGTTTATTACTGATAGTTTAGGAAGAAAAATTGATTTTAGAAATACCATTATAATTATGACTTCAAATATTGGAGCTCGTAAGTTGAAAGATTTTGGTGGTGGAGTTGGTTTTGGTACTTCTTCTAAGAAAGATCAAGAAGATGCTCATGCTAAAAGTATTATTGAAGGAGCTTTGAAAAAATCTTTTGCACCTGAGTTTTTAAACCGTATTGATGATGTAATAATTTTTAATAGTTTAGAGCGTGAAGATATTCATAAGATTATTGATATCGAGTTAGACAAGTTATTACACCGTATTTCAGATTTAGGGTATCATTTAACATTAAGTGAAAAAGCGAAAGATTATATTGCTGACAAAGGATTTGATAAGCAATATGGAGCTAGACCATTAAAAAGAGCTATTCAAAAATATATTGAAGATGCTTTAGCTGAAGAAATAGTAAGTGCTAAATTAGATGAAGGAGATGCTATTTTTATGGATTTAGATGAGAAAGATAAAAAGCTTGTTATTAAAATTGAAAAAGGAGAAAAGTCTGTGGAAACTAGGACTGAGTTTGACGATGAATAAAAATAAATAAGTGAATAAAAAAAAGGGTTGAAATTTTCAACCCTTTTTTTGTTTTATATAAATCGTTTAATAACTCTTAGTTTATGAGTATGTAGCTGAGTATCTACATTGTAAATACCGCTATGGTCTAATTTATCAATTCGAACTTTTCCATGGGCATGAATAATATTATAATCATTCATAATAATACCAACATGGGTAATATGGCCTTCATCATTATCAAAAAAAGCTAAATCACCAGGTTCACTTTCTTCTATAAAACTTAACACTTCACCTTGGGTAGCTTGTTCTCTAGCATCTCGTAAAAGATGATGTCCGCAAAGTTTATAAACTGTTTGGGTAAAACCTGAACAGTCAATTCCAAAAGGAGATTTACCACCCCATAAATAAGGAGTATTTAAAAATAAATAAGCAGTCTCAATAATTGAAGGTTTTGATAGTTTTGTGTAACAAACGTTGCCTTCATAAGTGAAAATTCGCTCACCTATTTGTAACTTTTTATCTTTGAATAATGGAAGATGTGCACCTAAAGGTATTGTAGTTAAGTTGTTTTTATTATCTGTAATAAAATCAATCAACTCACCAGCGTAATATTGTTTACTCTCAGATAGAAACTGATAACTTTCTTCAGGTATTTCTTTGTATTGTTTGTTGTCTATGAAGCCTTCATAACCGTCAAAAAACAGTTTTATTTTACTCCATTTTTTATGTTTTTCTAATATTGTAAAATGTTCACCAAATAAAACTTGGTTTACCATTTCAGAAGTATCAGAAGCAGTTAAACGTAAAGGAACAATACTAAGGTTACAAACTCCAAACATTAATAAATGTGCTTTTAAAAAATTAAATTCTTTCAATAACCATTGCACTAGCACCACCACCACCATTACAAATACCAGCAGCACCAATTTTTGCATTGTTTTGTTTTAAAATAGAAGTTAATGCTATAATGATTCTTGCTCCAGAAACACCTAATGGATGTCCTAAAGAAACAGCACCACCATTTACGTTTACTTTATCAGATGATAATCCTAAGATTTTCATGTTTGCTAATCCAACAACAGAGAAAGCTTCGTTTAATTCAAAATAATCTACATCATCAATAGAAACTCCAGCTTTTGCTAAGGCCTTTGGTAAAGCTTTTGCAGGAGCAGTAGTAAACCATTTAGGTTCATGAGCAGCATCTGCATATCCTGTTACTTTTGCTAAAGGAGTAATTCCTAATTCTTTTGCTTTTTCAGCAGACATTAATACCAAAGCAGCACCACCGTCATTAATTGTTGAAGCATTAGCTGCAGTAACAGTTCCTTCTTTTGTAAAAGCAGCACGTAATGCAGGAATTTTTTCCATTTTTACGTTTTTATACTCTTCATCTTCAGAAAAAATTAAAGGTTCACCTCTTCTTTGTGGAACTTCAACAGGAACAATTTCATCAGAAAACTTTCCTTCGCTCCATGCTTTAGCAGATCTAGTATAAGACTCTATAGCAAAAGCATCTTGATCCTCTCTTGAAAAATTATATTCAGTAGCACATTCATCAGCACATACTCCCATAGGAACTTGCTCATAGGCATCAACTAAACCATCTTTTTGCATACCATCTTCCATCTTGATTGGTCCAAATTTTGAGCCACCTCTAGCATGTTGGTAGTGAGGTATCATACTCATGTTTTCCATTCCTCCAGCAACAACGATACTAGCATCACCTAAAGCAATTGATTGAGCAGCTAACATAATAGATTTCATTCCAGAAGAACATACTTTGTTTACAGTAGTACAAGGTACAGCATCAGGTATTCCAGCAAAAATTGCAGCTTGACGAGCAGGAGCTTGACCTAATCCAGCAGAAACCACATTTCCCATAAAAACCTCTTCAACCAATTCAGGTTTCAAGTTAATTTTATCTAAAGCCCCTTTTATAGCTACAGCCCCTAGTTTAGTGGCAGGTATTTTAGATAAAGTTCCTAAAAAGCTTCCTATTGGAGTTCTTGCAACAGATGCGATTACTACTTCTTTCATATCTTGAATGTATATTTACGTTAAATTTTGTCTTGCGAAAATAACCATTTTATAGCAAGTACTCAAATAATACAGAAAGGTTATCTTTACATTTTAAATCAAAAAAATGAATAAAATCATTAACAAATTATATAAAAACAATGCTATTATTTATAAGGTATTATTGTTTTTAATTACAGCTACTGCCATTGTATATTTATTTCCTAAAGGAGGGCAGTTTAAATACGATTTTTCTTCAGGTAAACCTTGGCAGTATGATAATTTATATGCTCCGTTTGATTTTGCTATTCATAAAAGTGAAAAGGAAATTGAAGTAGAAAAAGAAGTGTTATTAAATGAGGCAAAAAAGTATTTTGTTTATGATGAAGCTATAAAACAAGAAGTTGCTTTAGAGTTTAAAGAACAGTTAAAAAAGATAAAACCCTCGGACTCTTTAGTAATAGATGATGTGGTTGTTATAGCAAAAAGAGGAAGATCAATTATAAACTTAATTTACCAATACGGATTTATTGACAGTGGAAGCATTGTGAAATACGCCAGTAATAGCGATGAAATTATTGTATTAAGAAAAGGAAATTCTATTGAAGATGTATTGTTTTCTAAATTTATTGAATCGAAAGAAGTATTGCCAACAATTAATAGTAAAATTCAAGATTTAAGCCAATTTAAGCAACAACTAATACTAAGTGTAATTGCGAACGTAGTGCGACCTAATGTTTCATTTGATGAGAAGTTTACAAATAAAGGAAAAGAAGAAGCACTAAAAAATATATCGTATACAAAAGGAAAAGTATCAAAAGGAGCATTGATAATTTTAAAAGGAGATATTGTAGAAGGGAAGAGGTACAATGTGTTAAAATCATATCAGTTAGCATCTCAATCTACAATTTGGTCAAAATCTAATTACAATTGGATTGTTTTTGGATATGCTGTTTTAGTGTCATTAGCCTTGTTAATGCTATTATTGTTTTTGTTGCGATACCGTAATGATATTTACAATGATAATAATAAAGTAACCTTTATTTTTTTCAATGTTTTTATTATGATTTTAGTTCAAACAATGGTTGTAAAAACAAATTCAGATTATTTATACGTTGTTCCATTGAGTATCCTTCCCATTGTACTAAAAGCTTTTTTTGATGCAAGATTGGGCTTATTTACACATGTATTAACCGTTTTGTTATTAGGTTTTATCGTTCCTAATAGTTTTGAGTTTATTTATTTACATATTATAGCAGGGATTGTAACAATTTTAACGGTTTCTGAACTATATAAAAGAGCAAACTTATTTATATCTATAGGGCAAATAACACTTATTTACATGCTTACGTATTTTGCTTTTTCAATTATAAAAGAAGGGAATGCTGATAAAATTAGTGTTTTGTATTTCGGATTATTTGCTGCCAACGGATTGTTGTCATTTTTAGCTGTATTCTTTATTTATTTTTACGAGAAGGTTTTTGGGTTAGTTTCTGATGTAACTTTATTAGAGTTATCAAATACCAATTCTAAATTATTAAGAGAGTTAAATGAAAAAGCACCAGGAACATTTCAGCACTCAATGCAAGTGGCTAATTTAGCAGAAGCTGCTGCGAATGAAATAGGAGCGAACTCTATGTTGGTAAGAACAGGGGCTTTGTATCATGATATTGGTAAAATGGTAAATCCAATGTATTTTACTGAAAACCAATCAACAGGAGTGAACCCGCACAATGATTTATCAGCAAAAGATAGTGCTCGCATTATTTTAGATCATGTGATTAAAGGAATAGAGATAGCGAAGAAAAATAACTTACCAGATAGAATAATAGATTTTATCCGTACACATCATGGAACGAATGTAACTTACTATTTTTATAAAAAGGAATTAGAGAACAACCCAAATACTGAGGTTGATATAAAGAAGTTTCAATACCAAGGACCAATCCCTTTTTCAAAAGAAACGGCAATTTTAATGATGTGTGATGCTGCAGAAGCTGCTTCTAAGAGTTTAAAAGAACCCACAGCACAATCTATAGATAATTTAATTGATAAGATCATAGAGAAGCAAAAAAACGAGAATCAGTTTAGAAATTCTGATATTACGTTTAGAGAAATAGAAAAAATAAAAAAAATTATTAAGAATAAGTTAATGAATATCTATCACTTACGTGTTGAGTATCCAGATTAGTGATTTTTTTTATCAAAAAAGTTTGTGAGAACGTTTAATAAGTACTAGATTTGCACTCGCAATTTGAAATTCATACATTGAGTTTCTAATCGCAAGGAGAGGTGCCAGAGTGGTAATGGAGCAGATTGCTAATCTGTCGACGGGTAACTGTCGCCAGGGTTCGAGTCCCTGTCTCTCCGCAATTAAGATGGCTTTTCGGGGTGTAGCGTAGCCCGGTCATCGCGCCTCGTTTGGGACGAGGAGGTCGCAGGTTCGAATCCTGCCACCCCGACACTGTTTTCGTAGAAACATAAAAACTACGGGCTCTTAGCTCAGCTGGATAGAGCACCTCCCTTCTAAGGAGGCGGTCGAAGGTTCGAATCCTTCAGGGCTCACATAAAGCTTCACTAGAAATAGTGAGGCTTTTTTGTTTTTGTAGGTTTTTAAATACTAAAAAAATAGTAGAACAGTACAATTCGTTAGAGGTTATACTGAACTACTATTTTATAAGTAATGTTGTAAATTGCTTATATATTTACACTAAAATTCATAAATACTTCTGACTCTTCCTTTGCTAGGTCTTCTAGGTTTTCGTCAATAGTTTTGAGGGCATTTTCAAAATCAGTAATCAATAAAGCAAGTTGCGACTCAAGCTCTTTAACTTTGTCTGTTGCGTTTGCTTCTTTTAATCTTTTAATAGATGTTTTAATATTAGTAATACCAGTATTATAGTTGACTGATATTTCTTCTCTAGATTTTATTAAGCTACTTTGAATTTCATCAAAAAGGTCTTTAATATCTTGCTTTAATTCTGTATTTATTTCATTACTGAAATTATCTGATAGTTTTTTAGCTTCAGAATTCATATCATTCCCTATTTCTTGTACATCTTCAGAATAGTTTTTAATTTCTCCTTCAACAGATGTTAAATAAAATTGAGGTAAATGCATTTTTATTTCAATCGTTTCCATCTTTACGACTGGTTTGTCAAATTTTATTTCAATTCTCTTTGAACTAAATTTAGGAATATCCGTTTTAAATTCAACTCTTTTAGTGTATACCTCAGGCTTATTACCATAAACACATTTCATGTAAACTTTAGGTGGAAAACCATGAAATTCGGGTTTTTTGAAAAGGCAAGCCCTTTTCATTCTTATTGCTGGCACATCAAAACTAATTTTTTCGGTTTCCATTTTTACTTCTGGAATATCAAAGCTAATTTTTTCAAGCTCCATTGAGAATTTAGGAATATCAAACTTGATGGAAGTAATTTTCCATTTAATGTCAAATTGTAAGTCAATTGCAGCTTCAAAGTCACTTGGATCTGGTTTTTCTAAATCATCTATTCTGCTCTTTGCTGATTTTTGTAAAGCTTCAATCTTCTCTTTTAGTAAAGCTTCTTTTTTCTTTATTTTTTCTTGGATTCTTTTGTCAATTTCACTCATTCTTTCTTGATTTTTGAATTTATAGTAAGATCATTTTCAACAATAGAATATATGTACCGGTATATATATAATTTATCTTGGACTAAATTATAAAAGTTAATCAATTAGTTCAATACCTACCGATAGGTATTTTTTAATTTTAACGAAGAATAATATGGGAAAGCGGAGTTATAATAAACAAAAAATTGCTCCAAAATATGAAGTTTAAGAGTTAGTTTTATATGTTGATGAGGTAGAATTTTAATGATTTGTAGTATGTCATTGTGTCTATTGAAGAGGATATGCAATCATACTTACTTAATGCTATAATTAAATTAAACTCCATATTGCTATTAAAAACCCAATTACAGAAACAAACATGAAAAATAAACTATGTTGATCTGTGTTTTTATTTTCATATTTATTATTATAAGCATTTATTCTATTTGTTAAGATAATTGAAAATAATGGGATCAATGTAAATAAAATGTATATGCCGATTACACCTACGTTATTCAATAAATTTAAATAACCTAAAGTAAGATATATTTTACTTCCTTTGGCTAAACTTGAGAATTGTTTTGAGTAATGATATATTAAATTGGTCGAAACATAATTTGGTTTTATTTGAGTAGGGAATATATTGAACAGCTTCCTTATTTTTCGATTATTAATAAATAATACTTGTTCGTCAATTCTTTTGAGGAAGTCTTTATCAAGTTTTGAATTATTTACAAGCTTAGAACATTCATTTTGTATTTTGTTTATAGTAGGTGAATTTGTTTTAATTGGTTTTTTAAAATTTATTTTAAAGTTGTTTTCGCTTCTTAGTTCATTAAGCAATATAATCCCTGCATTAAGCTTGTATTCATCTGAAAAATAATTTCTTAATTCTATTGCATTAAGAGTATCTATAGGAATTAAAGTAATTCCGTCATCTAATTTAAACTTCGTGTAGATTTCGTTTAAATCTCCATTATTAAATTTGGTATCTATAATGGTATGTGTGCCAATTAGTATTAATATGAAAGATAAAAAAGGGAAGAAAAATTTTAAAAATAACCTTTCATAGTTAAATATTATAGTTGATCTTATATTTATTATAATTAGTATAATAAATAATATACAACCCATATAAAGAACATTAAAGATGAACTTTTGAACAGTGAAGAAGCTAAAATAAATCAAAATAAAATAGGTGCATGTAATAACTAATCCAATGCTAATATAGAGTACAAAAAGAGAATAATATTTGTGAACTTTGTTGAAGTTTTTATTATTTAATGATGTGATTTTTCGGATTCTATTACCTATAGGAGTATTAGGTCCGATCAAGGCAATAACACTAAGGAAAGAAAAAATTAACCCTGATATTCCTAATATTTTTGTCATTCAATTTTTGTTTTACGGTCTTTTATATGAAGCATAACATGTCAAAAGAGATTAATTTTTCGGCTAAAGGTTAGTTTAATTTTATGTTTTAATTTATTACTTATAAGTTATATTTAACACACCGTAATTTAGCTAGTGTCTTATTGCATTTGTAATTTCTGACCACCTTCTAATGGATTTATTCTATCCTCAAAAGAAAATGAGTACTGTACTCTTATTTCATCATTAATTTCATTACTGAACTTAGCAAAACCTTTAGGATGTATATCTCTATGACCTTCTTTTTTAAACTCATTAAATCGCTCTTTAAAATTTGGAAAATCTTTATACAATTTTTTATTACTCAAAATATGCTCATTAACTCTTTCACTAACTTCATTTTGAGCCCAAAAAGTAAACCGATCTGAAATGTGATTATATTCACTAGGAATAGGAATACATTCTCCGTAACACTCTCTGTCTTTACCTCGAATACAAAGAGCTATATGTTGAGTTGGGCATTTTGTTCCCCCTTTTTCAGGATTCAGGCATTTGCATTTACTACTCATAAATTAATCTGTTTTGATAATAAAGTTTAATGTACCTCTTTCTTGTAATATTGAATATGGAGGTAATTTATTTACTGAGTTTTCTCCTACTTTTTTTAGAAAATCTTTAAAGTTGGTTGAATTAATATTTATAGGTTTTAATTTAGATTGAAGTTCTTCTTGTTTAAAACCTACAAAATTAATAGTAACAGTATTTAATCTGTTCACAATTGTTTCTATGAAAAACTTAAATGTTACACCTTCAGGAACCCCTACATCTAATGCTAAAAAAGGAAGTGTAACTATATATAATTCATCTAAAATTCGTTTATAAACTATATTATTTGTTTTATCTTTTATTAATACAATTGAGAAATGGTCATCTTCAGTTGCAATAGTTAAATTATTAGGAATATTCTGAGGATACGCAGATGGCTCAGGAACAACGCCGTCATAAATACCATATTGATAAACAATTTTAGGTTACGTTTTTATATTACCAAATCTTTGATTTAATAATGTTGTAAATGTTCCCATAGCCTGTAATCCAATTATTTGTGGGTTTTTTCCTAATACAGGTAGTTTTGAACCTATTGTAGCAAGGCTTGCTCCGATATGAGGCACTGAAAGAGACATGAAAAAATAGATTTTTTCTAGTATATTTTTATCTAGCCAGGTCAATACGTTTTTTGTTACTAATCCCCCCATACTGTGTGTAATAAATGAAATAGTATCGTATTGAGCTTGTATTCCATTTAGTTGAGCAACTAAAGGCATAGAGACTTTGTCTATACTTACATTGAATTTTTTAGACTCTTCTTTAGGTTTGTTGCTAAAAAAACCTTTTAATAACCTAATTATCCTAGCAATCCAATTAACCTTTAATATTTTAGTTCCGTAGTTAAATAATGCTAAATCAAAGTTATCTTGTATAAAATTTTCTTCTATAAGGTTTTCACAGAAACGTTCTTTGTTACCTTTCCAAGTTTTATCAGAACCATTTAATCCGTGAACTAATATTATTAGATGTTTATTTTTTTCTTTTTTTATTATATAGTCCATTTTTTCTGATTTTTTTTCGCATCACTAATAAAAACAACAGTATAAAGTCACCAGAGGTAACTTTATACTCCATAAAGGTTGATTTTGTATTTATTCCTGTTTTCTGAAATTATTATTTTGGTAATAGTAATATATTTTACAATATTTTTTTTATAAAAATATTATATCCAAAGAGTTATATAACAGGAAAAACACCCTAATATAGCTAAAGGGAAACCCTTAAAAGAATGTTAAAGGATTAAAATTGTAGATTTTAGTGTAAACATCTAAAACTTTTATCAAAAACCAGAAACTTAAAAAAGCTTTAAATGAATTGAAATACAATATTTATGTAAGGGGTTATAGGAAATGATAATGAAGCTCCAAAATATGAAGTTTAGGAGCAAGTTTTTAGTAATTGTTTTGTGTAAGAAATATTATATAATTACAGATACTGTGCCCTAAAATGTTATTTTAATTTAAATAATTCAAATTGATAATCTTTTCCTAACCAATTTAATCGTAGGAATACCGAATTCTGATTGTTTTGTAAAATTTCATATTTGTAAACATCACCTTTTTTACTTATTTCTCTCTTAATCGGATCATTACTCTCTTTAAATAATAAGTCAAATTCACAATTTTTTTTCCATTTTATTTCAAGCAAAGAATAAGTTCTTCCATTTTTCATTCGCTCAAGAAACATATTATTTGAAATTGTTACAAATGTTGTGTCCAAAACTTTAGGGTTTAAACTAGGCGTTAAGTAATAAAATTCACCTTTTCTCAATTTACTACATTTTAGGTCAGATTGTTTTTTTACTTTCTTTTCATTTCCAATAGTGCCAGTAGTAAATGTATTCAAGGCATATTTACATTCTAAAATTAACTTAGCACCAATTTTATTGCCAATTTCCACCATGTTTATTTCTTCAATTGTTTCTGCATTGTAATGTTTTTTTATTTCTTTGATATTATTAATTATTATATCTTCAAAACATGGAGCCAATTTATTAGGGTCTTTTATTTGTTTTTTCTCAAGACATTGACAAAGTTCGGTGGAAAGTTTATCATGAATATCTTGAGAATAGATAATATTATTAGAGCTAATTAGAAAAAGTATTAAAAAAAAGATATTTTTTTTCATTTTGTTAGTAGTAGTCATTTAAAAATCAATTTGTATAATGTTTAATAAACTTAAAGTTCCTATCGTTAGGAATACTATTCCGACTAAAATAATTAATATTAAACTAAAATAATTAAAATCTTTTTCATTTAGTATAACAAATTTTTCAGGTTTATTTTTGTCATATAATACTGAAACTGATTTATTAAGTTTTTCTTTATAAGTTCTAATTATACTTAAATCAGTCGATGCATAATAATATGGTTTTTCTTTTATTTGATGTCCATTTTTGGTTTTAAATTCAATTATTGGTACTTTATGACTATCTTCGTCCGATTCATAGTATAATATTCTCCCAACGCTTTCAATCCCTTTTTTTTGGATGTTAATTATGAAAAACCATGTATCTATTCCAATTATTGTAGTAAAAAAACCAAGAATTAAAACACAAATCAGTGGCTTGTAAAACATACCAAAAATGAAAAAAATCAAGATCGGTATTTCATATTTTTTATTATTTAATAATCTCATTTAATTTTTTGTTGTTGGTTGTTTTTTGTAATTCAGACGCCATTAAAAAAGCATTATACGCATTAATAATTTTACCTGATTTACTTAGTTCAGTGAAGGGGGGGGCTTTTTTTTATATCATTTTCATCGATTATGGTAACAGGAAGGTGAAAAGTACTACCTGATTCCATAAGTATATTTTTCAATTGGTTTGCCTTAAGATTAGGGAAATAAGACCATATTAAACCTGCTAATCCTGACACCATTGGAGCTGCTAATGATGTTCCTCTTGAAAATTTAAATTCGTTGTCTTCTTTTGTGGTGTAAATTTTTATTCCAGGAGCAAAAACATCTACTGTCTTTTTTCCATAATTAGAAAAGCTTGCTCTCAGATTTTTGGTCAATTCATAACTGCTTGCTCCAACAACAATAAAATTATCAACTAGCTCTAAATCATTTAAATAATCATTTGGGTAGTATGTGTTATAATCTGTATTAAAAGCATTATTTCCAGCTCCATGAACCAAAAGTACATCCTTACTTTCAGCATATTTCATAGCTTCTAAAATCCATTTTTGATTTAACGATAGTTTTTTACCCCAACTCATATTAACTATTTTAGCACCATTATCAACTGCGTACCTAATTGCTAAAGAAATATCCTTATCATGTTCGTCACCAGAAGCAACCATAACAATTGGCATAATTTTAATGTTTTTTGAGAATCCCTTAGCTCCAATAACTCCTGATACAACAATAGAATGATTGAAAGGAACTTCCCCATAAACTATATTATTTCCGTAAATAGAATCTTTGATGTCATTTGAGTTATCACCCATAATTGCTCGTTCGTTATAGTTTAAATCAAAAGTAGTATTGAGCATTTCTTCAAACCACTTTATATAATGTTTATACAACTCTATTGTATGATCTTTTAACTTTGCAGACTTTAAAAAGCGTGCATGTGAAATAACTGTAGAATCTTTCGATGATTTAAGTATTTTCTCAAGATGACTAATATTAATATCTTCTTTTTTTGTTATTTCTTGTATAGTTTTTGTAGCTACTGGAAATTTATTTATAGATCCTTTAAAATAAAGGATAGAGGATTCTAATCCTTTTATTTCATTTTTGTAAGCAATCTTGGCTTTTAGGTATAACCTATAGTTTGGTAATTCGTTCTTATTAATTTCAGTAGAATCTTTTAATTCAAATTTTTTTTGGTATTTTTTAATAATTCGTACGATTTCAGAACTTTGATACTTTAAATATTTTCCATTAGGGTTACCTAAAAAGTTCCACCCATTTATATCATCAATATATCCATTGCCATCATCATCTATTCCATTATTAGGAATTTCATCTTTATTTACCCAAAGTTGTCCTTTTAAATCAAAATGATGAATATCTATCTTGGTATCAATAACTGCAACAATTATCTCTTTTCCTTTACGTCCGTGCAATAAATTAGATTCATATAATTTATCTAAACTAATTCCAGGAATTGTATCCTTCTCATAATCTTTATGATACCAATCTTGTAGTTCTTGATTAGATAAATATGTTGTTTTTGAAATTACGTTTTTATTTATAGGTGTTTTTTTATTTTTCTGACAATAAGAGTAGCTTATTGATAACATAAAAAAAACAGTTAAAAAGGCTCCTTTTGCATTCATATTAAATTTATTTGTATTCAACTTATTCATTTATTTTTTATATTCATATGTGCATTTCTGTTTACACTAGATCTAATTACAACTAGTATTGCTCCATATTAGTCATAAGATTTGTTTAAAATCAAATTTTTGTTTTTTGAAATCTTCTAATGTCATATTTAGTATTGCCTACTTCGTTTTGACTAAGCTGTGTTTTAATACATAGTTAGTTTTTAAGCCCTAGTATGTATTGTTTTATAATATATTTAATTTCACAAATGTCTTTTTTTGGTTGGTTTTCTATCAGCAGCTAAGTAAAACATCCAAACCCATGGATTATTTTTAGTTTCAAAGTGAAATGTATATTTATGAAGTAATTTTTTTTATACATTCCTTTCGGGTGTTTTAAAATTACTATTTCTTGAGTTTCTATATAATCTATTCCAACGAATTTTGGGTCTTTCTTTTCAGTTTCAATCCTGTTACCTTGAACATCATAGGCTGAGCTTCCCTTTAATCTAAAAATGGAAGAATAGGGTGTTTTATAAACACATAAACTATTATTATCACCTTCTAATTTTCCTTTCCATTTTTTAGGTAGTTTTAAAGTAAAATTTCTTAGATTATCATATATAGAAATAGAGTCCTTTATCAAATTGCTATTAAAATCTTTAAAAAGACTGTCAACTTGAGCATTACAAATAAACGATGTTAAAAAATAAAATAGTATACAAATTTTCATTCAATTAATTACAACGTGTTTGTATATAATTTGTAAGGTGAGAAAATTTTGAGAATTTTCTGGCAGTTACAAATTATATTAAAGTGTTATGTTTTTCAATTTTTGCTTAAATATAGTAATTAATTATACATTATGTTGTACAGCGTTTTATTAGTTCAGACAAGGTTTTATTGAATTCTGATAATGTTCAATTCCAATAATTTTTTCTTTTTTGTTTTTCCACCTAATTAAGGAGAAAGTAGTATCCGATTCTTTAAACATTCAGTTTTCTAATTGATTATTTTGATGTCTGTCAATTCCACTTTCTAACAAATAATAAGTCAATATAGAAGCAAATACAGAGTTTATTAAAAACAGTTTAAAATATTTTTTCTTTTTTAAACCGTATAGAACTCCAGCAATTATTAAATTGATTATTAATACAAGAGGAACATAAACTACAATTGCTGTTGAAATACTTGGAGCGGGATCTATTTTGTAAATCCATAATCAAATTAACACAAAATAAATTATTCCAAGTACTAATGTTTTATTAAACAATCATATAATTTAGTTTGCGGTCTTTGAAAATTTCAAGTATTGAACTTCCATAATCTATATTGTTTTTTTTAGCCTTTTTTGATTGATTCATTTTTTATTAAAACTATCAAAATCAAATAAGTATATTTTTGTTTTTCTTATGCTTTCTTCACTTATCTCAATTAACATATCATCGAGTGCATCTAAATTACTTCCCATATATCCTCTATAGCCTAAAAATTTATCTCCCAAATAGCAATAGAAATCTAACATAGTTTTCATATTTCTACGGTTTTACCAGACGTTATTATGCTAATTCTTCTGAAACAATTTCTATTTTAACTCCATTTTCGTTAATTCCCCAAATTTGTAAAGTATCAAACCCATTTCTTTTCACTTCTTCAAAGTCAATTTTTTTACCACTTATCAATTCTATTTTTCCATTTGAATCAACACCCTCTCTAAATTCATCCTCGTAGTCAATTCCGTAATAAGTTGATATTATTAATTCAAACCTCTCATTACCATTTTCAGAAGTGTATACATTTTCTGCATTTCTGTTTTTTATTTGTTCTTCTGAATATTTATCACAAAACATTGCGTTATAACCATGAAAACAACCGTCAAATAATAAAAATTCCTCTTCATTTGAAACATCAACAGCAATTATTTTCGAAGGTGCAAATTCCGTTTGAATAATTAGGTTTTTGTATTTGGAATGAAGTTCTCCGTAATATTTTATTCTGAAAATTTTTCCGCCAGATTTTGTTTTCAATTTTCTTCTCCATTCGTGTGAATAAAGTTTTTCGGGATTAATTATATTTTCAACGTTATTCTCAAGAAAAGTTGGGCTTAAAATTCCATTTTCTGTTGTGTTAATTGAATTTTCCTTTTTTTTCTTAAAAATATTAAATATTCCCATATTTAGATTTTGAGTGTTTTTTAATGTGTGGTAACGTGTTTGTATATGGTTTGTTACGTGGTTTAATCAACTAATTTAGTAAATAAATACTGACAAAGAAAATCCGCGAGGATTTTCGTAAGTAAGCGTTTTACTAGCAATAAATTATATATGGTGTTGTGGGTAGTTTTAATTTATTTTAACCTCATATTTCAGCTCTTTTTTCCCATCTAAATAAAGCTTTATTTCAAATTCTTTTTCAAATTCCATAAACCAACTATCTGCTTTGTAGTATTCACAAATTTGTTTAACTATTTTGCCAATAATAGCCATTAGAATTATTTTGATGTCGTTTTTGTGTTTATTAAAGTTTGGAAATATTCCTAACATATTCCATTTTTGTTTTTCAATTTTTCCAGCATTAGGTTTGTATTTCACATTGCGAGAATTTCTATTTTCTGAATCATATTCAACTGAAGCTAAAGCATCGTTTTTGTTAGAATCAAATTCAATTCTAATTTCTGTAATTACTTCAGGTTCCCTAATAAATATTATTCCACCTGCAAATGTATTGTGAACGTAAATTCTTCCTTTGTTATTTAAATAATATTCAAAGTCTTCATTCAGTAATACTCTTTCATTTTCTGTAAGGTCAGGAAAAATAATTCCAGAAGCTATTTTAAAATCTTTAGATAATTTTTCTCTGGATAATTTATGAAAATCTAATTCTTCTATTTGACTAAGTATTGAGTTCATTTTTAATTACTTACGTTCCAGCTAAAAAGTGTTGCTGTCCAGCAGGGCAGCTATGATTTTTTAGCCATTATTAGCTTTTCGTTTTTTATTCTTTCGTTTATTCTATGTTTATCTAGCTTTTCAGGTTCTATCAAGTTGTTGTTTTTAATGAAATGATAAACTCCTTGAAATAGTTCTAGACATTCATTTAAATACTCTTTTTCGATTTCCTTATTTCCATCTTTTTCTAAATAGTCTAGACACCTTTTTACAAATACAGTAGCGAAATCAAATTGCTTCCCCTGAGATAAGGATATTATGTGAGTGATATATGTTGCAAACTCATACTCTGGAATGTTTCTTTTAAAATATCTTAAGGGAACATGTTTATTTATTCGTTCTATATGATAATCTATATTAAAATTAATTGGAGACCAATCTAAAAATAAAAATTCATCTCTATGTTCTCCATTTAGATCCGTTAATTCTGTGTAGTGTCCAATTGGTACGTCACAATCTGGTCCGTAAAGCTTTTTTGAATAGATATTTATTTTAGTAGCAATTAAAGGGGTATTGTCTTTGTCTATTTGGAATTCATATCTCCCAAATTCATATATCAAATCAGCTTTATCATGTCCATCTAAGAAATCGACACCAAGTTCTTTGTCAAATTCAATACAGGCATCTATTTCTCCTTTTACAGATTCTAACGCTTTCTTTTTAAGAGAATACTTTTCTACAATGAGTATGAATTGGTTCTTAATATCCATTTTTTTTAATGAAAGCTAACGGCTTTGTATAAGATTAGTTGCGTGTTTCAAGCAACTAATTTACTAGATTAATCACGAACGGCGAAATTCCGAAGGGATTTCCCAAGTGAGCA
>NZ_CAZELG010000010.1:59682-62383 GCF_964512825.1 Tenacibaculum halocynthiae
TTGTGTTGGGCAACGTTTTTATTAATTCCGCTTTTTTACTTTTTTCAGCGTGTGTCATTGCGATTATAAATTCAGTCAATTTTATTGTGTCCATTTCTAATTGTCCGAGTTGAATATTCAATTCTTGTGCACCAAGTTCCTCATTCAGTTTAGCAATACCTTTATAAAACTTACTTTTCTTTTTAGAAGGTCTAAAATTTCCAGGAACTAAAAGACAAATGAAATGTTGTCCGTAAATATTTATAGAATATGCATCTTTTATTATTTCCCAATTTATAAATTCACTATGCGTTGTTCTGTCGTAAATTCCAATTTCGTTTATAATAACTTGAGGTCTTTTGTCAAATAAATGAAAAAGTCCAACAGGAATTGCTAAACCAAAAAAACAAGTTCCAATCCAACCCATTATTCGGTCAGTTTCACTGCTTTCCGCTCTCGTAATCATCCATATTCCGATTACAATAAAAGGAATAGATAAAAAGAAGAGTTTCAGTGCTTTTTTTTTCGATTTATATAGTTTGATTTCTATCATTCTCTAGTGTTGCCCAACGTGTTTGTGCATGATTTCGTTGCGTGTTTAAGCAACCAATTTAGCAAATAAATCCAGATAGAAAGTCTGCGAGGACTTTCGTAAATAGGCTATAACAAGCAATTAATTATACATGGTGTTGCACATAGTTATTTTTCTAATTGCATTTTTGACAAGTTGACTTTTTCTTTCTTTCTTGGATATTCTCCATGTTCAAAAGTTAACTCAAAATAGTAATCATAATTATCTTTTTCAATTCGTTCTAATGAAATCAAATTAACATTATAGAAAAAACCAACACGGTATAATTCGTAATCCTTTCCAAGTTCTTCAGGTTCTATTACAATATATATTGAATCTGTACAATTGCACATTTCAAGAGGTAATGATTTTCCGTCGCATATACTGAATATAGAATATCCGAAAGAGTTTAGTCGCTTTCTAATCTTTCCAAAGGTTTCAGCAAATAGTTTATTATCTAATTTTGTTAGCTCAACGTTTCTTTTGAAGATATACTCATTTCCAAGTTCTTTTAAATCCAATGTGTCTTTGGAAAACCTTTTGTCAAGTGTTTTTATTACTTTAGAATATTTCAATTCAGTGATTTCAGTTTCTTTTTTTTCGAATTTTAAGGATTCAAGAATAGAGTTTTTCTTACTTAATTCTACGTTGTGTTTTTTTAATTCAGATATTTTAGTTTTTAAAAGATTATTTTCCTTTAATAATCCACCATCTTTATTCTTTTGAGAACAAGATAAACTTAAAATGAGAATAAAAAATATGATTGTTATACGATTCATTTTTTAATTATGTGCAACGATTAATGTATGGTTTCGTTGGTGCGAACACTAAGATAGTAAAAAGAAAAGACCCATTGTTCAGCCGTGGCGAATTTTCCGATAGGAAAATCCGCAGCAATGAACTATACGTGTTCTTAGCACATGTTTTTTTTTATTACAAAGAAAATTGACATAATCAAAAGCAAGGGAGTAATCCATAAGACAGTTGAGTAAAGAGCATAATAACCTCGAAATTTTAAATTTCCTTTATTTTTGACCCATAATCCGTCGCTAAGTCCAAATTCATCAACATTGAAAGGTTCTTTTTTGAATATTATGTCAAAAAGTACAGTGATTAGTTTTACTATATTCAGTGTTATAAATGGAGAAAACGTAATTAGAATACAATTGTAGTTACAGAAAAAAAAACATTTTAAAAATACGAGTAATATTCCCGAAAATCCAGCTAGAAAGGTCCATTTAAGATACTTTTGAAATATTGAGTTTTTTTTCAAATCTTCAGAGAAATTAATTATCAAAAAACTAGCGATTGGGAAAATCGAAATTAGTATATAGAAGTAAATTTCCGAAAGGGTCATTTTTAAATATGTGCTAACGTATTTGTATATGAAAAGTAGCGGATTTTTAAGTACTAACTTTTCAAGTTATAACTAATGCTAAATTTACAAAACCAACTTTAAATGAAGCACTCAAACCGCTATTTTTTATATACGTCTTAAGTTTACAAAGTAGTAAATTTAAGTATTAAACCAGAAAGCACAAAAGAGAGGATTAAGGTTATTATATACGCAGAGACTATAGATCTCGACAACATTGAAAATCCCCTCTCTTTTCTACTCAGATTCCGTACAGTTCTATGAGGCTTTTTAGACCTCGCTTTTAAGTAGTTGAAACTCGTGTAGATTGTCCTTTCAATAAAACTTTTCTTATGTATAAAGATATTAAATATTTTGGAATAGATATCAGTAAATCAGTTTTTGATGTTACGGATTCAGATGGTAATTATTGGCAGTTTAAAAATAGTTTTTCAGGGTTTAACAAGTTTGTTAAATTGTTAACTGTTACGAGTCATTGTGTTATGGAAGCAACAGGGTATTACCATTATAAGTTAGCCTATTATTTAGTAGAAAAAGGAATAAAAGTATCTGTAGAAAACCCACTATCGGTAAAACGTTTTATTCAAATGAAACTCTCAAAAATAAAAACAGATAAGAGTGATTCAAAATTAATCTGTGAGTACGGGAAACAGGTAGAATTAAAGTTATGGTGTGAACAATCAAAAGAACAACAAGAATGTCTTCAAATTACAAGATTGCTTAGTGTTTATACAAAACAGAGCACTATGCTAAAAAACAAAATACATGGGGAAGAA